>CAMOEO010000215.1 GCA_946612175.1 uncultured Verrucomicrobiota bacterium | reverse complement strand
CACAACTTCCTGATGGAGCTCGTCGACAACCCCGTCGGTCTGCGGGCGATCGATCGAGCGGAATGACCCCGCCAGGCGGCGTTCGAAGGGACGGTCAGGCGAGGCGGCCGGGGAGGGTCGCGTAGAAGTCCGAGAGCCGCGCGGCGAGCGCGGTCCAGTCGTAGTCGCGCGCGGCGGCGCGGCCGGCGGCGGCGAGGGAGGCGGCGAGCGCCGGGTCGGCGAGGACGCGAGAGAGGGCCGCGGAGAGCGCGGAAGGGTCCGCCGGGTCGAAGACGAGCGCCGCGCCGGGATGCGCCGCGCACAGGCGGCCGAGGCCGCCCACGTTCGAGGCCACGACGGGCAGCCCCGCCGCCCACGCCTCCAGCACGACGATGCCGAACGGCTCGTGCCGGCTCGGCAGCGCGAAGACGTCCGCGGCGCGGTATTCGGCCGCGAGCTCCGGGCTCCCCGGCGGCAGCGCGCCGGCGATGGAGAGCCGGTCCGCCGCGCCCAGCTCCGCGGCGCGGGCGCGCAGCGCCTCGAGGTAGTCCGGCTCCGTCGCCGGCCCCACGAGCCGGACCGAGAGCCGCGGGTCGCGCGCGAGCGCCTCGACGAGCGCCATCTGGTTCTTCTGGCGGTCGATGCGGGCGACGCAGAGAACGCGCGTCTGGTCGTTTGGTCGTTGGATCGTTTGGTCGTTGGATCGTTTGGTCGTTGGATCGTTTGATCGTTGGGTCGTTGGGTCGGAACCCTCGAAGAGCGCGACGTCGACGCCGTTGGGGAGGAAGAGGACGCGGGGGTGGCGGGCGCGCCAGAGGTCGGCCTCGTCCTCGCCGACGCAGACGATGCCGCCGGCGTCCTCGGGGATGCGGCGCGTGCGGCGCAGGGCCTTGTCGAGGATCTTGCCCCACGGCAGGAGCCGCCGCGTCGGGGCGCGCAGGCTCGCGGCCTCGGCGGCCGGGACGTTCGCGCCGCCGCCGTGCAGCGAGACGGCGCAGCGCGCGCCGGTCTTCTCCGCGACGCGGATGCAGAGCTCGGCGATGCGCCCCATCGCGTGGCAGTGGATCACGTCCGGCGCCCACTCGCGCAGCGCGCGGGCGAGGCCGGGGACGAACGGGTTGCCGCCCTTGCGGTCGAGCCGGGCGCGCGTCGCCGCCGTCATCGGCCACCACGGGTAGACGGGCGGGAAGCGCAGGATCTCGAGCCCCTCGCGCGTCTCGCGCGGCGTCGGGCACAGCGCGGTCGTCGCGAAGACGCGAACCTCGTGGCCGGCGCGCACCTGGGCGCGGGCGAGGTTCCAGACCACCTGCTCGGTGCCGCCCCAATCGTCGAAGGAAAGGCGGCGCAGGACGTGCGCGACCCTCATCGGCGATAGCCCCCCAGCAGGTGCAGCAGCGAGAGCCACGAGAACTTGACGAGCCCGTAGGCGTAGCGCCTCCAGAGGCGGCCGGGCTCCTGCGCGATGCGGTGGACCCACTCCAGGCTGCACTTCTGCATCCAGCGCGGCGCGCGCTTCACGCGGCCGGCGACGAAGTTGAACGAGCCGCCGATGCCGAGCGCGACGGGGACGTCGAGCGCCGCGGCGTTGCGCGCGAGCCACAGCTCCTGCTTCGGGTTGCCGAGGGCGACGAAGAGGATGTCCGGCTTCGCCGCGTTGATGCGCTCGACGATCTCCGGCTGCTCCTCGCCGAGCTTCACGAACGAGTGGTCGGACCCGGCGATCGGCATCGGGAAGCCGGCCTTGCGCTCCATCGCGGCGAGCGCCTCCGCGAGCGCGTCCTCGGCGCCGCCGAGCACGTAGAAGCGCAGCCCCTCCGCCCGGCAGCGCGGGCAGAGGTCGGGGACGAGGTTGGACCCCGCCACGCGCGCGGGGAGCGGGTCGCGCAGCAGGCGCGAGAGCAGCACGATCGGCATCCCGTCCGCCACGGCGAGGTCCGCCTCGCGGAGGATGCGCCACTGCGTCTCGTCGCCGCGGAAGGGCCACCCGCGGACGGCGTTCACGACGAAGTCCACGTTCGGCGTGACGACGATCTTCGGCGGGCCGGCGCGGCCGCCGGCCGCGCGCCGGTCGCGTCCCGCGCGCGCCATCGCGAGGATCGTCTCGGCCGCCTCGGGCTCGGTGGTCTTCGCGAAGGGGATGCGGAAGAGCCGGGCGACGGCCTTCCGGTCCGCAACGTAGTCCTCCAAGAGTTTTGCAATCCCGCGCGCGTGGTCCGGCCAGGAGAAGAGCGCGGCGCGGCGGTGGCCGCGCTCGATGCGTGCCGCGCGCGCGGCGGGGTCCTCGGCGAGCAGCGCCTCGAGCGCCGCGGCGATCGCGCCCGCGTCGAGCGGGTCGAACGTCAGCGCCGCGTCGCCGGCGATCTCTCCGAGCGAGCCGTTCTCCGAGCAGGCGCACGGCACGCCGCGCGCCATCGCCTCGGCGAGCGAAAGCCCGAAGCCCTCGAACAGGCTCGGAAACACGTAGAAGCCCGCCTCGCGCCAGAGCGGCTCCGCGTCCTCGACGAAGCCCGTGAACCGGATCCGGTCCGCGTGCGGCGACGCGGCCGCCGCCGCGTGGACCGCCTCCGCGTCCTTCCAGTCCGCCCCCGCCAGCACGAGCGGATGCTTCTCCGCCAGCGCCCGCGGCAGCCGCCCGTAGGCCTCGATCAGGCGCACGTGGTTCTTGCCCGGATGCTCGATGCGGGAAATGTAGAGGATGGCGGCTTCGCCGCCGTTCGAAGGCTCGCTTCGCTCGCCGTTCCAGGTTCCAAGGCTCGCTTCGCTCGCCGTTCGAAGGTTCGAAGGTTCGAAGGTTCCCTCGGTCGCCTGACCGTGTGACCGTGTGACCGTGTGACCGTTCGACCATCGTTCCGGCAGTCCGTTGTAGAGGACCGTGACGTCCTCCTCGCGGCAGTGCCAGAAGCGGACCATATCGGCCTTGGTTGCGCCGGAGACGGCGACGAGGCGCTGCGCGCGCTTGGCGAAGAACGGCAGCACGCGGGCGAGATAGAACATCCGCGAGCGGGAATACTTGCCCGGGACGTGGAAGTTCGCCAGGTCGTGGACGGTCGCCGTCGTCGGGAGCGGATACCAGGCGCACGCGCGGCGGTTGGCCGCGCAGATCACGAACCCGTCGAACTCCTTCCGGTGCCGCCGGATCCGAAGCGGCAGGACGAACAGGTGCCAGAGCATCGACGCCACCGCGCGCCGCGTCCACCGCGGCGCGCGCCAGACGCCGGCGACGTCCGCGCCGAGCGAAGAGGCCTCGACATCCGGCTCGAGGACGAGCGTGAGCTCGTGCCCCTGCGCGCGCAGCGCCTTCACGACCTCCCGCGCATACACGGAGAGGCCGCTCTTGCCGCCGTCGAACGGAATGCAGGAGACCAGCAGTCGCATGGCGGAAACGCTAGAACTTCGCGTCGGCGACGGTGGGGACGATCTCGAAGACGCGGCTCACCTTGGTGATGTCGAAGACGATTTTCGGGCCGGGCTGGAGCGCGGCCAGGACGACCTTGCCGCCGCACGACTTCGCCTTCTGCAGCACCTGCACCAGCACGCCGAGGCCGCTCGAGTCGATGTGCGCCATCTTCGAGAGGTCGAACAGCACGTTCGTCCCCTCCTTGACGCGCCCGATCAGCTCCTCGCGCAGGTTCGGCGCGACGGCCGCCACGAGGCGCCCCTCGATCGCGACCTTGATCAGCTTTCCTTCTTCCGTGATGTTCCAGGCCATGTTGTTGTCTCCTGTTTTCGATTGTCAGTTGAAGATCTCCCAGTCCCGCCGCAGCGACGGCGGGAACGGCGCGCGGTCCCGGACCGCCGGGACCATTTCGTCGAGGATCCGCACGAGCGGGTCCAGCCCCAGCGTCCGCGGCGCGCCGAGCGTCCGCCGCCGCGCGATCCAGCGCAGCACGGCGCGGAGCGAGCGGGCGCGGAGGGTCGCATGGGCCGAGCCGATCCCGTCGACGGCGGAGAGCCATGCGTCGCGCGCCTTCTCCCAATCGCAGACGGACTCCGGGCGCGGACGGAACTTCCACGCGACGGCGGCCGCGTAGAGCGGTTCGCCGAGCGCCTCCGCGCGCTCCTCCGCACGCCACCGGTAGCCGCCCCGCGCGATGAGCCGCGCGTCGCCGCAGCCGAGGATCGCCTTGTTGATGTTGCGGGCGACGAAGCCGGCGGCTTCGTCGCCGTTCGAAGGTTCGAAGGTTCGAAGGTTCGAAGGTTCGGAGGATGAGTCCGAAACCGGCGAACTCTTCGCGGCTTCCGCCGCGAGGAGGAGGCCCGCGCCGCGGTTGACGAGCAGGCGGACGGCCTCCATCGCGGGCAGCGCGGAGGGGTCGCGGCGCGCGACGTCGCGGAAGAGCTCCGCGCCGGGACGGCCGGCGACGTCGCAGTAGCCGTGGACGAGCTCCTGGATCATCAGGCGCTCCTCGTCGTGACGGATGCGCCACGGGGTCTTGGGCGGGGAGAAGTCCACGTCCACGCCGAGCCGCGCGGTCCATTTCTCCGAGACGGGGCGCAGCTCCGCCGCGATCGCCGCAAGGTCGGCGGGGGACGCGCCGTCCTCGGCGACGACGTAGAAGTCGAGATCGTTGCTGAGGCGGGGGGCGGAGCCCTCCGCGTCGACGACGCCGCCCTCGCCGCGGGCGTAGCCGCCGCCGAGGACGACGCCGAGGAGGCGCGGGATCGCGAGCGCGTCGATCTCGGCGCCGATGGCGCGGATGGCGTCGTCGACGAGGCGGTCGGCCGCGGGGCAGTCATAGGCGTGGGGCGCGGTCACGGCCGCCTCCCCCGGTTGGCGCGGCCGCGGAGGAAGTCCGCGGCCGCGAGGGCCCAGCGCGGCCACGTCCAGCCGCCGAGGGCGCGGGCGATGCCGCGCTCGCCGATGTCGACCCAGGCGCCCGTGGCGGCGTCGATCACGCGATGGCCGACGACGATCTTGTCCACGAGCTCGAGGTCGGTGCCGACGTAGGTGCGGTCGGCGACGACGGTGCGCTCGAGGCGCGTCCCCTCGCCGACGAACGAGCCGCGGCCCACGATGCAGGAGCCGTCGAGGCGGACGTTGCGGGCGCACCAGGCGTCGTCCTGCACGAGCACGGGCTTCCTGGCCTCGAAGCCCGGCTCGGTGACGACGTTGCGCCCGAGGTGGACGCCCGCCTCGGCCGAGTAGCCGGGCAGTGTGAAGCGGCGGCCGCCGAAGCCCGTGCCGGCGAGCAGGTCGAGACTGGCGCGGTGCCACGCGGCGACGGAGTCGATGCGGAAGCCGGCCAGCTCGAGGCCCCAGACGACGTCGACCTCCGCGTCGCCCGCGGCGGCGCCGGGCGCGAGGGGGCTGGACTGCCGCGCGAGGTCCGCGACGGCGCCGGGGAGCTCCCCCTCGCCGCGCTGGTAGAAGACGGGGATCGGGTGCGCGGTGAGGTCGGCGAAGTCGGCGGCGACGGCCTCGGAGAAGCGCCAGTCGAGCACCTCGACCATCCCGTAGCCGGCCTGCTCCGCCCATTCGACGGCGTAGTCGATCCAGCGGCGGCCGGCGAGCGGCAGCTCGGCGGGGCCGAGGCCGGGGAGCACCTCGGCGAGCCAGTCGGGGCCGCGGACGGCGGGGACGAGGACGACGCCCTTCA
>CAMOEO010000214.1 GCA_946612175.1 uncultured Verrucomicrobiota bacterium | reverse complement strand
GCGAGTCGCGGGAGCGCTCCCATGCGGCGAAGAGCGCTTCGGGGGAGGGCGGAGGAAAGACGGAGGCCGTGCGCCGGCGGCGCAGCGTGCGGCGGCGGCGGGCGTCCGCGGCGAGGACGCGCGCACGGCCGCGGGATTCAGCGCGCGCGAGCAGGTGGCCGAGGCCGAGCGTGATGCCGGAGAGCGCAAGGAGGCCGAGCGTGAACTGTTTAATAATAATTGTTGAAATTACAGAAAATAATTTGTATAGATTTCGAGGGAAGACTCCGAGGCCCGTTCCCCGGCGGCTGGAACCGGTCTCCGCCCCGAGGCCGGACCCCGCAAAAGCGGAGAAAGTCAGATAACATAACGGGCGCGGTTGACACGGCGGCGGCGGTTCCGGTATGCTTTGGATCGTTCTCCGGGACTTTCCCCCGGGTCTCCGTTTCCTCCGAACGACGCCGATGTATCCGTTTTCCTCCGCCATGCACGATTCCTTCCGCCCGCTTTCCGCCCTCGCCGCCGCCGCCCTGCTCGCCGGCTGCGCCGCGCGCGCGCCCGAGGCTCCCGCCCCCGTCGACTTCCGCCAGACCATCCAGACCGCCGAGAAGGCCGTCTTCCCCGCCCTCGTCTACATCCGCGTGGTCCGCAAGGACCTCAGTTCCGGCAAGGACGAGAAGGGCGTCGTCTCCGGCAGCGGCGTCGTGATCTCGCCCGAGGGCGAGCTGCTCACCAACCACCACGTGATCGACAAGGCCGAGGAGATCCGCTGCCTGCTCACGGACGGCGAGGCCTACGGCGCGAAGGTCGTCGGCTTCGACCAGGACCTCGACATCGCGCTGCTCCGGCTCGAGCGCGCCGAGGACGCCCCGCCGCTGCCCTTCGCGGAGCTCTCGCCCGCCCCCGTCGAGATCGGCGACGTCGTGCTCGCGATGGGCGCGCCGTGGGGCCTCGCCCGCTCCGTGACGATGGGCATCGTCTCCTGCACCGACCGCTACCTCGAGGGCGCCGGCCGCTACACGCTCTGGTACCAGACCGACGCCGCGATCAGCCCCGGCAACTCCGGCGGCCCGCTCGTCGACACCGCCGGCCGCGTCGTCGGCATCAACGCGCGGGGCATGGCCTACGGCGACCAGGCCTTCACCATCCCCTCGCCCACCGTCCTCGAGGTGCTCCCTGCTCTGCGCGAGGAGGGGAGCGCCGGCTGGGCCTGGTTCGGCTTCCAGTTCCAGCCGCTGCGCGACTTCGACCGCAACATGGTCTTCGACGCCACGAACGGCGTCGTCGTCTCCGGCACCGACCTCGGCAGCCCCGCCCGCAAGGCCGGCGCGAAGGCCGGCGACCGCATCGTCGCCGTCGACGGCGAGCCCGTGACCGCGCTCACCTGGGAGCAGATGCCCGCCCTCGAGCGCCTCCTCGGCCGCATCCCCGAGGGGACGAACACCGTCTTCTCGGTCGTCCGGGGCTCCGAGACGCTCGAGCTGGCCTTCGCGCCCCGCGCCAAGGGCGCCGTCGAGGGCGAGGAGAAGGTCCTCCCGCGCTGGGGCTTCACCGCCAAGGAGATCAACCGCTTCGACAACCCGCAGCTCGCGTTCTACGCGCCGGACGGCGGCGTGTTCGTCTCCGCCGTCTCGTGGGACGGCAACGCCGAGAGCGCCGGCATCAAGGAGCTGGACATCCTGCGCGAGGTCGGCGGGAAGGCCGTCTCCACGCTCGACGACCTCGCCGCCGTCTACGACGACGCGATGGCGCACCTCGCCGAGCGCACCCGGATTCCGCTCGTCGTCGAGCGCCGCGGCCGCCGCGTCCCGATCACCCTCAACTACTTCGAGGACCCCGAGAAGGAGATCATCGAATAGCCCCGCGGCCCCGTCCCCTCCGCGACCCCCTTTTCGCCCCTTCAACTCCTTCAACCTCTTCAACCTCTTCAACCTCTTCAACCCCTTCAACCTCTTCAACCCCGAAAGGTCCCTGCCATGAACCGTTCCCTCCTCTCCCTTTCCGTCCTGGCCGCGGCGGCGTTCGCCGCCGCGGCGGCCGGCCCCGCCACGAACGCTCCGGCCGCGACGCCGGAGAAGCCCGGCGCGCTTGCCGCGATCGAGCGCACGACCGCGCTCTACGACCGCTACGGCGCGTCGTTCGTCGAGGTCGCCTGGAAGCTGCGGCTCGACGAGGAGGGCCGCGCGCCGATGCGCGCCATCCCGTACCGCTGCCCCAACTGCGGCAACATCCACTACCACAGCTTCGACTCGGTGATCTCCGAGAACCGCGCGTTCACGACGCCCGGCTTCGTGCTCGCGCCCGACCGCGTCCTCGCCTACGACCCGAAGATCCGCACCTCGGGCGTCGAGCGCGTCGAGATCCGCCTGCCCGGCCGCCCGGGCGAGGCGTGGCCCGCGCGCGCCGTGGCGTCGTATCCGGAGCAGGGCGCGCTGCTCTTCGCGACCGAGGAGCCGCTGCCCGGCGCGAAGCCGCTCGAGTTCGCCGCGGCGGGGCGCCTGCCGGACGAGCCCTCGTACTTCTTCGTCGCCCGCGAGGACGCGCAGCTCACGACCGGCGTCCGCACGAAGCCCGTCGACGCCTTCACGCGCTTCCTCGACACCGGCAGGGACTATGCCGCGGGGGTCGCCAACGCGCTGCTGCTCAACGCCTCCAACGAGGCCGTGACCGTCTCCTTCGACAGCGTGTTCGAGGTAGGCGGGGGCTGCTTCGCCGCGCCGTCCGACTGGACGCCCGGCGAGCCGGACGCGGCGGAGCGCGAGGCCGCGGCGCTCGAGGCGCGCCTCGCCCGCGCGATCCTGCCCGTCTTCCTGCGCCTCGATCCGAAGGCGCAGGAGGAGCGCGAGGGCGGCGGCGGGCGCCGCGTCTTCTATTCCTCCGACGACGAGGACTCCGACGGCGACGAGAAGGACCTCTCCGGCACCGTCTTCGCGGGCGGCCGCGTGATGATCCCCTCGGCCGCCGGCGCGGACGAGATCGCGCGCCTGGACAAGCTCGAGGCGACGCTGCCGGACGGCACGAAGGCGCCGCTCCGGTTCGTCGGCGCCCTCAAGGACTACCGGGTGCTCGTCGCCGAGTTCGAGGGCGGCGTCCCGGCCGGCGTCGAGCCCGTCGAAGTCGCCGCCGAGCCCGTCCTCTCGCTCTACCGCCGCCCCGCGCTCGAGATGGACGTGGAGGTGCAGGGCGAGTCCGTGCGCCTGCGGGCCGGCCACCTCCGGCTCGACGAGCTCGCGGAGGGTCGCGACGACCTTCCGGTGTTCGGCGGCGAAAAGGACCTCTACCTGCCGGACGGGCGGCTCGTGCAGTGGACGACCAACCGTCGCCAGAACGCCCGCCGCTGGGGCTCGGAGACGGACCGCCTCAACGGCGCGAAGCTCGCCGCCTTCGCCGCCGGGGAGCTGCCGCTCGACCCGGAGATCGTTCCCCGCAAGGGCAAGGACCGCATCCGCGTCGCGTGGTTCGGCGCGGACCTGCAGAGCGTCACCCGCGAGATCGCCCGCGAGAAGAAGGCGACCGCGTGGCTCGGCACCAAGCGCGAGCGCCAGGTCGACACGCGCGGCGCGCTCGTGAGCCACGTCTACCCCGGCAGCGCCGCGGAGCGCATCGGCGTGAAGGAGGGCGACATCCTGCTCTTCGCGCGCAGCGCGGACGGCCTGGTGCGCCGCGCGATCGAGACCGAGCGCTACGAGACCGACGCCATGGACTGGGAGGAGATCTACGACAAGGCCCCGCTGCAGCTCTTCGACCGGATCCCGTTCACCCCGTGGCCCGCCATCGGGAACCCCGCGGACGAGGCGATCGGCGCGTTCGGCATCGGCGCGAAGGTCGGCGTCGAGTGGGTCTCCGACGGCGCGCTGCGCCAGGCCGAGTTCACGGTCGAGGTCGCGCCGCCCCACTTCCGCACCGCCACGCGCGCCCGCTCCAAGGCGCTTGGCGTCATCGTCGCCGACGTCACCTTCGAGGTGCGCGAGTACTTCAAGCTCGAGGAGGGCGAGGGCGGCGTCGTCGTCACGCGCTGCAAGGCCGGCAGCCCCGCGGCCATCGCGGGCCTGCGCCCGTTCGAGCTCGTGACGAAGGTCGACGACGTGCCGGTCGCCGACGCCCGCGCGTTCCTCGACGCGGTGCGGGGCAAGGAGAGCCCGACCCTCACCGTGCGCCGCCTCACGAAGACGCGCGTGGTGAAGGTCTCGACGAAGGCGACGCCCGAGGAGGGCGCCGCCGAGGGCGGCGCCCCCGGCGCGGAGTCCGCGGACGAGGGCGCCGAAGAGCCGGACGCCCCCGCCGCGCAGGAGTGACCGCGATGCCCGCCCCGGCCCCCCTTCGCGTCGCCGTCTCGTGCGGCGGCACCGGCGGGCACATGTTCCCCGGCCTCGCCGTCGCCGCCGCGCTGCGGCGGCGCGGCCACCGCGTCGCCGTCATCCTCTCCGGACGCGCCGTCGAGGCCGAGCGCGCCAAGGCGGACCTCCCGGAGGGCGCCGAGGCGATGCTCGTCCCCGTCGAGCCCGTCTCGCCCCGCCACCCGAAGTCGCTCCTCGCGCTCTGGCGCGCGTACCGGACCGCGAAGCGCGAGTTGCGCGCGTTCCGCCCGGACGTCCTCCTCGCGATGGGCTCCTACACCTCGATCGCGCCCGTCCTCGCCGCGCGCCGGCTCGGCGTCCCGGTCGTCCTCCACGAGGCCAACGCCATTCCCGGCTCCGCCGTCGCGCACCTCGCGCGCTTCGCGAGGACCGTCTGCGTCTGCTTCCCGCACATGGAGCGCTTCTTCCCGCACCGCGTCCGCGTCGCGGACACGGGCCTCCCGCTGCGCGCGGAGTTCGCGAAGGGCATCGGCGGCTCGAAGGCCGCCCCGGGGAAGTTCTCGCTCCTCGTCATGGGCGGCAGCCAGGGCGCGCGCGACCTCAACCGCGGCGTCGTCCGCGCGTTCTCGGAAGGCCTCAAGGCCCTCGGGCGCGGCGCGGTCCCGGACCGCATCGTGCACCTCGCCGGGACACGCAACGAGGACGAGGTCCGCGCCCTCTGGGACGCCTCCGGCCTGCGCGAGGCGGGCGTCGAGATCGAGGTCGTCGGCTTCGAGCACGACATGGCCCGCCGCTACGCGGAGGCCGACCTCTGCGTCTCCCGCGCCGGCGCGTCCTCCTGCTTCGAGCTCGCCCTCGCGGGCCTTCCCGCGATCCTCGTGCCGCTCCCCGGCCTCGCCCGCGACCACCAGTCGCGCAACGCGGTGGCGCTGCAGGAGGCGGCCTACGTGTTCCGGCAGCAGGAGCTGCTGGAGGGCGAAGGGTGGCGGGAGTTCCTCGCCGACGTCCAGGAGATCCGCGGAACGCCGGACGACCCGGAGGGCTGCCGCGCCGACCTCCGCGAAGCGCTCCTCGCCGCCGCCCGCCCCGACGCCGCCGAACGCGTCGCCGACGAGGTCGAGCGCAGCGCGCTTCGCGCGAGCGACGAGTGACGAGCGACGAGCGAATCGACCTTTTCAACCGCTTGAACTCTCTCAACCTCTTCAACCCTTTCAACCTCTTCAACCCTTTCAACCTCTTCAACCTCTCCCCATGCCCGTCTACGAATTCCACTGCCCCCGCTGCAACCTGCTGCTCGAGTTCTT
>CAMOEO010000213.1 GCA_946612175.1 uncultured Verrucomicrobiota bacterium | reverse complement strand
GTTCTGGGAATCGTCGCCTATGCAATTCTCGTTAGCCGCAAGCGGTTTCCGGACCACTGACTCGCCCATCCTCCGTCAGGCCATGAAACGGTCAAGTTCCCCGATGAAGTAGAGCGGCAGGACGCAAATACCGCCGTCGGCGATCCGTCCGAAGTTCTCCTCCGAGGTCCGGACGGCGCGGCGCAGACCCTTCTCCCGCATCAGGATGCCGAGGCTCTTCATCGTTCCGCGTTTCCCGGACTTGACCTCGATCGGGAGGATCTCGTCGCCGAACTGGACGACATAGTCGACTTCGGCGTTCGCGTCCTTCGCCTCGCGGTGCCAGTAGAAGAGCCGGTTGTCCGACAGGGGCGAACCCGACTTCTTGAGTTCGAGCCCGACGAACATTTCGGCGAGCTTGCCGCGGTTGACGAACCGCTCCGGCGGATCGGTGGCCCATTCGGGCATGTCCAGGCCGCTCTCTCGAAGGTAGAGTCCCGTGTCGAGAAGCATGCACTTGCGGCGCTTTGCATTGACGTCCCCGCCGAGCGGAATGCCGCCGGCGCGGGTGCAGTCGGCGGCCAGGACGATCCGCGCCCGCTCCAGCAGCTCCACGGCGTTTTTCGTCTGGGCGTATTTCAGGCCGAGCGCGGAATCCGTGTAGACGAACTTTTCGCAGGTCTGGCGGGCGACCGCCGTGAGGGCGCGGCGGACGACGTCCGGCGAAATGCGCGTCTTATATTTGCCGAAATCGTCCTTGAGGGAGACGAGGATGTCGTCCTGCTCACGCTGCGCGGCGAGGTAGCTGCCCGTTTCGACATACTTGAGGACGGCGGCCGGCATGCCGCCGACGATCAGGAAGGACTTGAGGACGCCGAGCAGCCGGGCGTGGGCGACCTCGGGAAGAGGCTCGTCGAACGACGCCTCCCGCGCCCTGTCGAGGACGAGCCCCGAACCGACCGCCTCGGCGAACTCCGCGAAGGACAGCGGATGGACGAACAGGTTCCGGATCCTCCCGACGCCAAAGTCGCTTAGGTCGTCGAACACGAACTCGAGAAGAGACCCTGCGGCTGCAACGTGCAGCGACCGCATCTCCTCGCAGAAGAAGCGGAGCGAGGAAATCGCCCGGGGACATTCCTGGATTTCGTCGAAGAAAACGAGGGTCTTTCCGGGAACGACCGGAATGCCGGACTGGTATTCGATCTGGGCGACGATTTCACGAACGTCCAGATCTCCTGAGAACGCCTCGCGGATTCTGACGTTCTTCTCGAAATTGATTTCGACATAGTAGTCGAAGGACTCGGCCAGATGGCGGACGGCCGTGGTCTTGCCCGTCTGGCGGGCCCCGCGGAGCAATAGCGGCTTGTGTCCGGGGTCGTTCTTCCAATCCAGAAGGGCGTTGTCGATCTTCCGTTTGATGTACATCGGGCGGTGTTCTCCATTTTTCGCCGTATTCTACTCCGAGAGAGGGGAAACCGCAATCGAAAAGATTTCATCTGGCGAAAATCGGCATAATCAATCGCATTCATCTAGCGAAAATCGGCATATCGAAACCGGGGCAGCCGACGAATATCGGCGGTTGTCCAAAGTGGATGAACGCGCAGAGGCAATGCCGTCCGATCCGCTATGCCGCCGATTTGCCATGACCGTATCGGCGGTCAGCCGGCCAGCGCCTTGTCAAGGATCGTTCTGTCGAGCAGGAAAGGAATCGCGCCGACTTCGACGATGCCGTCGGACGTCAGCCGCGGCGCTCCGTATCGCCCGACGATCAGCATCTTGCGGAAGAAGTCGTCGGACCTGCGAAGTGGCAGAAGCTCCTGCCGCCGCTTTTCGTCCGTCGGCAGCTCGAGCGCGACCTGGATGTAGAGTTTGCCGGGAACGCGGTTGACGACGAAGTCGATCTCGTGGCGGCGGTCGCCGACGTCCACCACGCCGACATCCACCTGGCAGCCTCTGGCGCACAGTTCGTTGAAGATGACGTTCTCCAGCATATGCGACGGCTCCACGTCGCGGAAGCCGAGCCTTGCGTTCCGGAGCCCCGGGTCCTCGCTGTAGTACTTGAGCGGGTAGTCCAGATAGCGTTTGCCCTTCACGTCCCAACGCTTCGCCTCGCTGAAAAGGAAGGCGTCCTCCAGATACTCGACGTAGTTCGCCACCGTGTGGTCGCTCGGCCCCGCCTTCAGCACCGATTCGAGCGCGTTCCGCAACCGGTGGGGGTTCGTGAGGGAGCCCGTAGCGGACGAAAGGACGTCGATCAGCCGCTTCAGGACGTAGTCGTCCTTCAGCCGATAGCGCTTTTTGATGTCGCTTGCGTAGACTTCGTCGAAAAGCGAGACGAGATACCGCGCCCGAGCGCTCGCATCGTCTTCGGCGACGGCAAGCGGCATGCCGCCCCAGACGAGGTAGTCGGAAAGCGCCGCGGCCTTGTCCTCCGGTCGCTTCGCCTCGCAGTATTCGGCGAAGGACAGGGGATGGACTCGGATCTGGAAGCCGCGATCGGCGAAGTTCGTGTTGATGTCCTTCGAGAGCATCTTCGAGTTCGACCCCGTGACGTAGACGTCGACCTTGTCCATCTGCCGAAGGTCGTTGAGCGTGTCGTAGAACGTCAGATAGGCGTCCTCGCGGTCTTCGGGCGCGATTCGCGCAAGATCCACGTCCGGGGGAAGGACTTTTCGCGTCAACTGCACCTCGTCGACGAAGACATAGTTCCAGCGTCCGTCGCGAACAAGGGCCGACTTGACCTGTTCGCCAAGCCGCACGGCGTCCCGGCAATGCGCGAATTCCATCTTGTCGAGGGGAATCTCGATGATGTGGTCTTCCGGCACGCCCTCGGCGACAAGCCGTTCCTTGAAAAGAACCGACAGCAGATAGGATTTGCCGCACCTCCGTATGCCCGTGAGGACCTTGACAAGGCCATTGTGCCTCCTCGCCATCAAGGCATCGACATACTCGTTCCGATTCGCCCTCATACTGCAAACTTCTCCTTGTTCGTCGTGTTGTTTGCAGCGATCATCGCAAAACGCCCCACGAAAGTCAAGAAATACTGCAAACTGTTCGGAACTTTTGATTCGGTTTGCAGCGGGACCAACCGGGGACAGACCCTCTCGCGCAGGGCGCGGCGATACCGCATTCGGCAAGGATGTTCGAAACGGGGAGATCCTTGCATGGCGGGCGGAGTAAGGCGGGCGGGAAGGCGAAGGACGTGTGGGCGGGGGCGTTCGTGGCTCGATCCGGAAGGAGCGGACGGGGAGGAATCTACCACGGAACGGGGGATGGCGAACGCAACCAATACGCAACAAATTTGTTCGGGCGTTTTGCGGGGTGGCATGGTAGAATCAAATGCCGTCATGAAAAAAGAAGCCCAAAACGGTTCCGGAGCCCCCGCACGGGAGTTCCTGGTCGTGGAAGCCCGCGGGGAGGCCGCCGAGGCGCTCCGCGCGGAGCTCGCTTCCCGCGGCTTCGCGGTTTCGGTCCATCGCGCCGGATCGGCGAACGCGGCCGCCTCCGCGGCGGACGCGGCCGGTTCCGTCGGCGGCGAAGACGCCGACATGTTTGAGGAGAGCATCGACGTCCTGGTCCGCAATCTCTCGCCGACCGAGTTCCGGGTTCTCTCGATCCTCTTCGGCAATGCCGGGCGGCCGGTCCACCGGATGACCATCTACCGGAAGCTGTACGAAGGCAGGGGCCCCGTCGACTCCCGCGCCGTCGACCAGATTCTCCTCCGCCTGAAGGACAAGCTCGGGCCGCTGTGGGAGAACGTCGAGAATCGACCGGGCGTCGGCGTCCTGTGGAATCCCGACGGGGCGAAGCCGTCCGCATCCGCCGCCCGGCGTTTCTTCAGGAAGATCATGCAAAATCGCGCGGCGGTCCTGTTGCTCCTTCTCGTCGCCGGATTCTCGGCCGGATGGCTGCTGCGCTCCGGGACGCGGGGATCGGCGCCAGCCGCCCCCGGCACGCATTCCGTCACGTCCGCGAGCCTGCTCGTCCCGCCGCCGCCTCCCCCGGTCCGTGCGGGACCTCTGTCGCCAGAAATGGCCGTGGCTCCCGGACACGGCCCGGAATGCATGGTCGACGGGGACACGAACACCTGGTTCCAGAGCGCCGGTCCGGCGCGGAAGAAAGACGGGGTGATCGTCGAATACCATCCCGCCCTCCGCGGAACGCTTTCCGTGCAGTGCGGCGTTCCCGGAAGCACCAACGCGCCGCCCGCGATCCGCATCGGCGTGATCACCGCCGGCGCTCCCAGAGGCAGGCGGCTCGGGTACGTCGACCCGGAGACCGGATTCTTCTCCTGCGACATCGGCGAGAAGCCGGCCTCCCGGGTGGTGGTCGTCGTCGCCGCCGATTCGGACGAACCCTTCGCGGTGCAATCCGTCCGGATCGATCCGTAGCCGGATCGTATGCGGTCCGCGGGGCCGGACGGGGGGCGGCGCGCCGCGGGCGCTACGCCTTCGCCGTGCCGCCGGCGATGCGGGAGAGCTGCGACTCGAGCCGCAGGTCCTCGTTGCGGGAGACGAGCGCGTCGAGCAGGTCGTCCATCAGCCCCTCCATCACGCGGTCGAGGGAGTAGAGCGTGAGGTTGATCCGGTGGTCCGTGAGGCGGTTCTGCGGGAAGTTGTAGGTGCGGATGCGCTCGGAGCGGTCGCCGGAGCCGATCATGACCTTGCGCTCGGCGCCGAGCTTGCTCTCCTCCGCCTCGCGCTGCGCGGCGAGGAGCTTGGAGCGCAGCACCGACATGCACTTCTCCTTGTTCTGGTGCTGGGAGCGCTCCTCGTCGGACTGCACCACGACGCCCGTCGGCAGGTGCGTGATGCGGACGGCGGAGTCGGTCTTGTTGACGTGCTGCCCGCCGGCGCCGCCGGAGCGGTAGGTGTCGATGCGCAGGTCCTCGGGGCGGATGACGAGCTCGTCCTCCTCCTCGGCCTCGGGGAACACGGCGACGGTGGCGGCGGAGGTGTGGATGCGGCCCTGCGCCTCGGTCTCGGGGACGCGCTGGACGCGGTGGCCGCCGCCCTCGTAGCGGAGGCGGTAGTAGGCGCCGTCGCCGCGGACGGTGAAGGAGACCTCCTTGTAGCCGCCGAGCTCGGAGGGGGCGGAGTCCGTGAGCTCGATCTTCCAGCCGCGCGCCTCGGCGTAGCGGCTGTACATGCGGAAGAGGTCGCCGGCGAAGAGCGCGGCCTCGTCGCCGCCCGTGCCGGCGCGGATCTCGAAGATCGCGGCGCGGTGCTCGTCGGGGTCGGGCGGCAGGAGGGCGAGCGAGAGCGCCTTCTCGGCGGCGGGGAGCGCGGCCTCGGACTCCTCGAGCTCCGCCTTCGCCAGCTCCCGCATCTCCTCGTCCGTGGCGGGGTCCTCGACCATCGCGCGGTCGGACTCGACGGTGTCGACGAGGCGGTAGTAGGCCGTGGCGCGGTCCTGGAGCTTGCGCAGCGAGGCGTGCTCGCGGACGAGCCCGCGATACTTCTTCTGGTCGGCGGCGGTATCGGGCGCGGCGAGGAGGGCCTCCACCTCGCGGAGGCGCTCCAGGATCCTTTCGACGTTCTCTTTTTCGATCATGGCGGCGTGCGTGTCTTCGTTGCGAGGTATTCTGCCACACTTCGCCGCGCGAGGCAAGGCGCCCGCGCGCCGGGGGCGGGC
>CAMOEO010000212.1 GCA_946612175.1 uncultured Verrucomicrobiota bacterium | reverse complement strand
CTTCGTGCGCTGCGGCGCCTTGAGGGCGGAAAGATCGCCCAGCGCGGCGAGTTCCGCGCGCGCGGCGGCGTCCAGTTCGTTGCGGTTGTCGGCGGGTTCGTTCATGGGAAGCGGAAGTTGAAAGGTTGAAGGGGTTGAAGAGGTTGAAGAGGTTGAAGGGGTCGAAGGGGTTGAAGAGGTTGAATCGGGCAACTTTCCAACCTTTTCAACCTTTCAACCTTTCAACGTTTCAACCTGCTTTGCGGCGGCCGCGTCGGCGGCGGCCGCGAGGCGGCACTCGTGGTCGAGCTCGCGCTGCTTCGCGAGCGCCTCGAACGGCTTGAACGCCTTCATGCGCTTGAGCATGTTGTCCCAGTCGACCTGGTGGCCGTCGAAGTCCGGGCCCTCGACGCAGACGAAGCGGATCCTGCCGCCGACGGAGACGCGGCAGCCGCCGCACATCCCCGTGCCGTCGATCATGATCGTGTTGAGCGAGACCATCGTCGGGATGCCGAACGGCTTCGTCGTCGCGGCGCAGAACTTCATCATGATCGGCGGCCCGATCGCGATCACGCGGTCGGGCGGCGTCGCGCTCTCGCACAGCTCCTTGAGCGGCGCTGTGACGAGGTCCTTGCGGCCGTAGGAGCCGTCGTCGGTGCAGACGATCACCTCGTCGCTCGCGGCGCGCATGCGGTCCTCGAAGATGAGCAGGTCCTTCGTCCGCGCGGCGAGGATGCTGGTGACGTGGTTTCCGGCGGCCTTCATCGCCTGGGCGATCGGGTGGATCGGCGCGACGCCGATGCCGCCGCCGCAGAGCACGACGCGGCCGAACCTCTCCACCTCGCTCGGCATGCCGAGCGGGCCGAGGACGTCGGGCAGCGCGTCGCCGACGCCGAGGCGGGCGAGCTTCAGGGTCGAGGCGCCGACGGCCTGGAAGACGACGGTGACGGTGCCGGCGGCCTCGTCGGCGTCGGCGATCGTGAGCGGGATGCGCTCGCCGCGGTCGTGGTCGACCTGGACGATGAGGAACTGGCCGGCCTTGTGCTCGCGCGCGATGTGCGGGGCCACGAAGGCCATCTCGTACACGTCGGCCGAGAGCCGCTTCTTGAGGACGATCGGGTTCATGGGCATCAGGTTTGTGCGGAGAGGGAACGGGGCTTCAGACGCGCTCGACGACGATCTCGGGATCGACCGTCTCGCGGAGGTTCTCCTGGACGTATCCCTTGAGGGTCTCCATCGCGTAGGGGCAGGAGCCGCAGGCGCCCTTGAGCTCGAGCGTGACGGTCTTGCCGTCGATCTTGACGAGTTCGCAGTCGCCGCCGTCCTGCTGGAGCATCTGGCGGATGGTTTCGAGCTTTTCGCGGATCTGGTCTTCCATGGGTGGCCTTTCGGTGGGGGTCGCGCCGGGCGCCGCGAGGCGCCTCCGCGGCCGGAACGTCGGGAAACGGGCGAGAGTCTAGCACAAACGGTTCCTCCGCTCAAGACTTCGCGAATCCGGTTTCGAGGCCGGTCCGGAGACGGTTGCGAAGTCCGGGCGGGATGTGGTACCCTTTCCGCATGAACGCACACCTCCGTTTCGCCATCCTCGGCGCCGGCCACATCGCGGAGAAGATGGCCGCGACCGCCGCCCACCTCGCCCGCCGCGGCGAGATCCGCCTCGCCGCCGTCGCCGCCCGCGACGGCGCCCGCGCCGCCGCCTTCGCGGCCCGCTTCGGCTTCGAGCGCTCCTACGGCTCCTACGAGGAGCTCGCCGCCGACCCCGCCGTAGACCTCGTCTACGTCGCCACGCCCAACACGCTCCACGCCCCGCACGCCCGCCTGTGCCTGGAGCACGGCAAGCACGTCCTCTGCGAGAAGCCCTTCACCGCGAACGCCGCGGAGGCGGAGTCCGTCCTCGCCCTCGCGCGCGAGCGAGGCCTGTTCTGCGGCGAGGCGATCTGGACGCGCTTCCTGCCCGCCTCGGCGGCGATCGGCGAGGCCCTCCGCGCCGGCCGCATCGGAACGCCGCGGCTGATCGAGGCGTCCTTCGCGGTCCCGATCGCGGGCAAGGAGCGCATCCGCGAGCCGGCGCTCGGCGGCGGGGCGCTCCTCGACCTCGGCGTCTACCCCATCGCCTTCGCGCTGCTGCACTTCGGCGAGGACTACGCGGACGTCACGGGGCGCGCGACGCTCCTTCCGACCGGCGTGGATGACCAGTGCGCCTTCTCCCTCGGCTGGGCCGACGGGCGCATCGCCGCCGCGACCTGCTCCGCCACCGCGGCCGGCGGGGCGTGCGCCCGGATCGTCGGCACCGCCGGCTCGATCGTGGTGCCCGAGCTCGTCCGCTGCCAGGGCTTCCGCATCGTCCCCTTCGGAGGAGGCGAGTCCGAGGAGGTCTCCCTGCCCTTCGAGTGCAACGGCTACGAGTACGAGCTGCGCGCCGCCGCCCGCGCCATCGCCGCGGGCCTCCCCGAGTGCCCCGAGGCGCCCCGCTCCGCCACCCTCGCCGCCATGCGCGCAATGGACGCCCTCCGCGCCGCCTGGGGCGTGCGGTTTCCCAGCGACGGCTAGTCCTGCGCCGCGCCGGAAACGGCGCGGAAAAGGAAAAGGCCCCCCGGCGCGAGCCGGAGGGGCCTTTCCGTTGACGGACGGGGGCGGACTACGCCTCGGGCGCCTTCGGGTAGACCGAGACGACCTTGCCCTCCTTCTCGAACTTCACCTCGCCGGCGACGACCGTGAAGAGCGTGTCGTCTCCGCCGCGGCGGACGTTGGCGCCGGGCTTGAACTTCGTGCCGCGCTGGCGGACGAGGACCTCGCCGGCCTTGACGGCCTGGCCGCCGAAGCGCTTCACGCCGAGGCGCTTCGCGTTGCTGTCGCGGCCGTTGACACCCTGATGGGACTTGGACATGGCGGTGTTTCCTTCCTGGGAGAGGGGTTAGAGGGACTTGACGGTCGCCCGGGTGAGCTCCTGGCGGTGGCCGACGGTGCGGGAGTAGCCCTTCCGGCGCTTCTTGTCGAAGGAGATCAGCTTGGGGCCGCGGAAATGCTCCACGATCTCCAGCTCGACGGCCGCGCCCTCGACGTAGGGCGTGCCGACGCGGAGCGCCTCGCCGTCCGAGACGGCCAGGACCTTCTCGATCTTGACGACGGCGCCCTTCTCTTCGGGAAGGCGTTCGATCTCGATCGTATCGCCGGCCTGGACGCGGTACTGCTTTCCGCCGGTTTCGATGACTGCGTATGCTTGCATGAGGAGAACCTCTGTGATGTGCTGGTGGGTATGCCCGCGGGAGAACGCAGGGCGGGATCTGCCGCGCAAGAGGGAAGGTTGCGTGAAGCGGGGGAAGAGAATACCAAAGCGCAGGACGAAAAGCAAGCGGGATTTTGCACCGCGCGTTCCTCCTTGAATTTCGCCCCCCGTTCGGCTATTGTCTGCTCTCGCGCTTTTCAACCTCTTCAACCCCTTCAACCCACATGATCCGCCCCTCCGTCCAGGCCCTGGCCCCCTACGTCCCCGGCGAGCAGCCGAAGCTCAGGCGCGTCGTCAAGCTCAACGCCAACGAGAACGCCTACCCGCCCTCCCCGAAGGTGAAGGAGGCGCTGCGCGACTTCGACCCGGCGCGCCTCCGCCTCTATCCCGACCCGACCTTCAACGGCCTCCGCCACCGCCTCGCGCGCCGCTACGGCTGCAAGGCCGACCGCATCTTCGTGGGGAACGGGTCCGACGAGGTCCTCCGCCTCGCGATCGACGTCTTCGTCCGCAACGCCGCCCCGGTCGGCGTCTTCGAGCCCTCGTACTCCCTCTACCCCGTCCTCGCCGAGATCCGCGAGGCGCCGCTCGTCTCCGTCCCGCTGCCGCCGGACGACGCCGCGCTCGCCGCGCTGCGCCCGCCGGAGCCCCGCCCGGACCTCTTCTGCCTCGTGAACCCCAACGCCCCGACGGGGACGATGTTCGGCATCGACGCCGTGCGCGCGTTCGCCCGCGCCCTCGCGCCCTCGACCCTGCTGATCGACGAGACCTACGCCGCCTTCGCGGGCGAGGACTGCCTCCCCCTCGCGCTCGAGGAGCCGAACGTCGTCGTCTCGCGCACCTTCTCCAAGGCGTGGTCCCTCGCCGGGCTCCGCGTCGGCGTACTCGTCGGCCCCGCGCCGATGGTCGAGGCGCTCTACAAGGTGAAGGACTCCTACAACGTCGACGTCCTCGCGCAGACGCTCGCGGAGGCCGCGCTCTCCGACCCGGACTGGATGCAGGAGAACGCCCGCCGCCTCGCCGCCACGCGCGACCGCTTCTCCGAGGCGCTTCGCGCGAAGGGCTGGGAGGTCACGCCCTCCCGCACGAACTTCGTCTGGTGCCGCCCCCCGGCGCCGAAGACCGCCGAGGAGATGCAGGCGAAGGCCCGCGCCCGCGGCTTCCTCCTGCGCCGCTTCGCCGGCGACCCGAAGGTCTCCGACCATCTCCGCATCTCGATGGGCACCGACGAGGAGATGGACGAGCTGCTCGGCCTGCTCCGGTAGCGCCCGCCGCCCCGCGGCGGGCGCGCTCAGAGCGTCCCGATCGCGGCGAGCGCCTCCGCCGGCGTCGTCGTGCCGGCGCGGAGCTTCGCCCCGATGTCGTCCGCCATCGGCGTGTACGCCGCGCCCGCGGCCTCGCGCAGGTCCTCCGCCGCGAGCCGCCCCGCGTGGATCGCCTCCGCGACGGCGCCGCCGCAGGCGAGCAGCTCGAAGACGCCGACCCGCCCGACGTACCCCTCCAGGCATTCGCCGCATCCGGCCGCGCGCAGCACGCCGCGGCACCCCGCCGCGCGCGCCGCGGCCGCCTCGGACGGCGGCGCCGCGGGGTCGTCGAAGGGAAGCCACCGCGCGCACTTCGGGCACGCGCGCCGCACGAGCCGCTGCGCGAGCACGCCCCGCAGGCACGAGGCGAGCAGGTACGGCTCCACCCCCATGTCCACGAGGCGCATCACCGCCGACGGCGCGTCGTTGGTGTGCAGCGTCGTGAAGACGAGGTGCCCCGTGAGCGAGGCGCGGACGGCGATCTCCGCCGTCTCCGCGTCGCGCGTCTCGCCGACGAGCACCACGTCCGGGTCCTGCCGCAGCACGTGGCGCAGGCCGCTCGCGAACGTCAGCCCGATCTTGGGCTTCACCTGGATCTGCGCGATGCCCGGGAGGCGGTACTCGACCGGGTCCTCGATCGTCATCACGTTGCGGCGCGTCGCGTTGAGCGAGCCGAGCGCCGAGTAGAGCGTGGTCGTCTTGCCCGAGCCCGTCGGCCCCGAGACGACGACGATGCCGTTCGGCGCCGCCAGGAGCGCGGAGAAGCCCGCGAGGACGTTCTCCGGCATTCCGAGCGCGGGCAGCGGCAGCAGCGAGTCCTCGCGGTTCAGGAGGCGCATCACGACGCGCTCGCCGTCCGCCACGGGGATCGTCGAGACGCGGATGTCGACCACCCGCCCGCCGCCCGCGCGCACCTGCGTCATGCCGTCCTGCGGCAGCCGGTGCTCCGCGATGTCCATGCCCGCGAGGACCTTGGCGCGCGAGACGACCTGCGCCGCGAGCCCGCGCGGCGGCGCGGGCTGCTCGTAGAGCTGCCCCGCGAGGCGGAAGCGCACGCGCGCCCCGCCGTCCGGCCCGGGCTCGAGATGGACGTCGGACGCGCCCTTGCGGATCGCCTCCAGCAGCGTG
>CAMOEO010000211.1 GCA_946612175.1 uncultured Verrucomicrobiota bacterium | reverse complement strand
CCGGGGAACGGCTGGCGGTCGACCATCGAGGCGGGGAGGCCGAGCGCGCGGCCGACCTCGCGGACCTCGTCCTTGAAGAGGATCTTGACGGGCTCGACGAGCTCGAAGCGCGAGGCGATGTCCTCGGGGAGGCCGCCCGCGTTGTGGTGCGCCTTGATGCCGGCCTCGCTCTCGAGGATGTCGGGCCAGATCGTGCCCTGCGCGAGGAACGAGACGCCGTCGAGCTTGCGGGCCTCCTCGGCGAAGACGTCGATGAACTCCTCGCCGATGATGTGGCGCTTCCTCTCCGGGTCGGAGACGCCGGCGAGCTTGTCGAGGAAGCGGTCGACGGCGTCGACGTAGACGAGCTCCGCGCCCATCTCGTCGCGGAAGACCTTCACGACCTGCTCGGGCTCGCCCTTGCGCAGGAGGCCGTGGTTCACGTGGACGCAGACGAGCTGCCTGCCGACGGCCTTGACGAGGAGCGCCGCGACGACGGACGAGTCGACGCCGCCGGAGAGGGCGAGGAGGACCTTTTTGTCGCCGATCTGCGCGCGGAGCGCGGCGAGCTGTTCCTCGATGAAGGCGTTGGCGAGTTCGGGGGTGTTGATGCGGGGCATCGAGTCGGGGCGGCGGTCGGTCATGGCGTTCGTTTCCTGCGTGGGGTTCCCGCCCGCTTCGGGCGGAGGGTTGCGATGGGCGGAGAATACCACAACCGCCCCTTTCCGCGCAATCCGCCCGCGCGGGACAGGCATGGCGGAGAAAGCGCTTGTCGGGGAAGGGAAGCCTGTGCTACAATCGGGGCCATGGAAGCGCAACGCAGCCCGGTACGCCGCCGCGGCGGCCAGACGATGGTCGAGTACGTGCTCGCCTTCGTCGTCCTGCTCGGCGTCGTGTTCGCGCTCGGCGCCCTGGTCGGCGGGCTTCGCTCCAACGGCTCCCGCACGCTCGATCTCGTCGCCTCCGAATACCCCTAGCCGCGCCCTCGTCGCACAACCCACGCAAACGCGCCATGAAGAACAGGAACAACGCCCGGTCCGGCCAGACCATGGTCGAGTACATCATCATCGTCGTCGTCATCGCCATCGCCGCCCTCGCGGTGTTCGGCCTCCTCGGCGACACGGTCAAGGAGAAGACCTCCGGCGCCGTCAGCTCGCTCACGTCGTCCGACAAGGCGTCGGAGGCGCAGTCGGAGGCGCAGACGAAGTCCTCCGAGCAGTTCAAGGACCTCTCCGAAGAGGGGCTCTAGGCCCTTCGCTGCTTCCGCCATGGCCCGCCGCTCCGGCCAGGCCCTGCTCGAGACGCTGCTCGTCCTGCTCGTCCTCTGCCTGATGCTGTTCGGCTTCCTGCAGGCCGCGCTCGCGATCGGCGGGCGCGACATCCTGCACCACGCCGCCTCGCGCGCGGCGCGCGCCCGCGCCGTCGGGTTCAACGAGTGGATGGCGGAGAAGGCCGCGCGCGTCGCGGCGATCCCCGTCTCCGGGCGGCTGCTCTCGGACGGCATCGGCTACGATGCCGCGGAGGACGGCGACCTGGCCGCGTTCGAGCGGGCGCGCATCCCCGAGTATCTCGCCTCGGAGAACCACGCGCGGGCCGCGTACGTGCTCGACTACTCCGAGTGGGAGCGGGGCTCGTTCCGCTTCTCGGAACATGGTCCGATGCTCGCCGGCGAGGGGGCGCTCTCGTACGGCGTCCGCCAGGACGCCCCGCTCGACATGCCGTTCGCGCCGATCCTCTTCCCCTGGGCGGACCTCGACGAGGAGGGCGTCCCGCGCGTCCCCGTCGAGGCGTTCGGCGCCGCGGGCGACCACTCCGGTCTGTATCTCGAATAGCCGGAGGGGAAGGTGATGGTCGGAGGGAAGGAGAGGCGCGCGGCGCGGCGGAACGCGGGGCAGGTGATCCTCGTGGTCCTGCTCGCGGTGCTGGTGCTGCTCTTCGCGGCGCTGTGGCTCGCGGACGTCCACCATCTCGTCATGGCGCGGGACCGCACGCAGAACGCGGGCGACGCCGCCGCGCTCGCGGGCGCCCGCTGGCAGGCCGAGACGCTGGAGCTGGAGGGCGAGCTGAACCTCTTCCACCTGCTGGCGCTGGCGGCGGACGACGCGGCCGCGGTCGACGCGATCACGTCCGCCCAGGTCCGCGCCCTCTTCGCCGGGCCGCTCGCGGGCGTCGCCGCGGCGCAGCAGGCGGCGATGCGCAACGGCGCGCCGTCCAACCCGGACTTCGTCGCGTTCGTGCGCGATGCGGCCTCCCGCGCGCGCCGCGAGTACGCCGCGTCCGCGGGCGGGACGACCGCGCTGCCGGAGCCGTGGCCGGGCGCGTGGGACGAGTACGCGGACATGCTCGACGCGATCGCCGACGGCGGCGTCGCGGCGGGCGTCGACAACGCCGCGTTCTACGGCGACCCCGCCGGCGGCCACGTCCTGCTCGACCCCGCGTTCTACGCCGCCGTGCTCGGGCGCGACTGGTGCTGGTTCCATCGCGCGGCGCCCGGCCTGCTGGAGGACTACTCCGACTTCCGCTGGTGGCCGGCGCTGCCGGACCCGCCGGAGGCCGCGCCCTTCTCGCCGGAGCTGCTCGGGCTCCACCTTCTCCCGGCGCCGATCGCGCCGGCCCGCGTCGCGCGGATGGACGGCGTGGACGAGGCGCTGGAGGAGGCCGCGCTGCGGCTCCCCGCCTGGACGGGCGACGCGCCCGACGGCCTTCCGGCGCAGGCGTGGATCCGCTACGACCTCTCGCGCTGGGGGGGCTGGGAGGTCATGCGCGACCCGTCCTTCCCGGTCGTCGGCGACCTGCGGCCCGAGTACGACTACGCGGGCGCCGACGCGGCGATGCGCGTCGAGAACCCCGTCGACCGCCTCACCTCGCCGGAGTCGGGCGCGACGCCGATGGTCTGGACGGCCGCCGCGAAGCCCTTCGGCTACCTGCGCGCGGAGACGGGCGGGCGCCTGCCCCCGACCGCGACGCCGCTCGTGCTGCCCGCGTTCCGCGAGGTGCGGCTGATCCCGCTCGACGCCTCGTCCGCGCCCGCGGGGGGCGCCTTCGACCTCGCGTGGCGCCGCCACTGCGCCGAGCACCTGCCGCTCTACGTCGCGCGCGGCCCCTCCGTCCTTCCCGGCTCCTGCCGCCACTGCGCGGCGCTCGCGCGCTGGGAGATCCCCGCGTTCCGCGAGCGCGGCGTGCGCTGGCTCTCGACGAACGCCTGGAAGTGCACGATCTCCCCGCACGGCGGCGGCCCCGGCGGCGGCTCGCGCCACGCGCACTAGCGCGGTGCCGCCGGCGCCGGCTCCGGAACGCCGAGCAGGGCGCGGACGCGCGCGTCGAGGACCGCGGGGCCGCGCGGAAGGCGCGCGAGCGAGAACCCGGGGAGCAGGTCGGCGGGGCGGAGCTCCGCGCCGAACGGCGCCAGTCCGCTCCACCACGCGAGGAGCCCGACAACGCGTTCCGCCGGCACGCCCGCCTCGCGGAGCGCGCGCAGACGCGTGTCGCCGTGGCGCTTGGCGAGGCGGCGGCCGTCCTCGGCCACGACGAGCGGGACGTGCGCGTAGGCGGGGCGGGGGAGCCCGAGCGCCGCCTGCAGCGCGAGCTGGCAGTGCGTCGCGTCCACGAGGTCGTCGCCGCGCAGCACCTCCGTGACGCCCATCGCGGCGTCGTCGACGACGCACGCGAGCTGGTACCCCGCGCCGTCCGGGTCGCGCGCGAGGGCGAAGTCGCCGAGCTCCCGCGCGAGGTCCAGCTCGCGCCGCCCGAGGACGAGGTCGTCGAACGCCGAGACGCCCGGCGCGGCGCGGAAGCGCCACACGGGCGAGCGGTCCGGCGGCAACGCGGCGGCGGCCTCCTCCCACGTGGCGAAACGCCCGCGGCAGCGCCCCGGGTAGGCGAGCGAATGCGGGTCGCGCCCGTGCGGCGCGGACTGCGCCTCCTCGACGTCGCGCCGCGAGCAGACGCACGGGTAGGCGAGGCCCTTCGCGCGCAGCGCGGCGAGCGCCGCGCGGTAGCGGTCGCGGCGGAGCGACTGCACGTACGGTCCCTGCGCCCCCCCGGCGTCGGGGCCCTCGTCCCAGTCGAGCCCGAGCCAGCGCAGGTCCTCGATCGCCTGCCCCGCGGCCCCGGGCTTCACCTTCGGGTGGTCGAGGTCCTCGATCCGGAGCACGAGCGTCCCGCCCCGCGAGCGGACCGAGAGCCACGCCAGCAGGAAGGAGCGGGCGTTGCCGAGGTGCAGCGCCCCGGTCGGGCTCGGCGCGAGGCGCCCGCGCGGCGGCGCGGCGGGGCCCGGCGCCGGCGCGGCGGCGGGGTTCATCGGGTGGCGGCGAGGACGTCCCCCGCCAGGAAGAGCGAGCCGGCGATGACGACGGGGCGGCCCGCCTCGCGGGCGTCGGCGCGCGCGGCGTCGAGCCCTTCGGCGAGCGTCGTGCAGGCGCGGACCTCGCGCAGCCCGGCGCCGCGCGCGAAGGCCGCGAGCTTCTCTGGTGCGAGTCCGCGCGGGTTGGAGAGCGGGACGGTCCAGACCTTGCCGGCGACCGGGGCGAGCGCTCGGAGGAAGCCCGCCGCGTCCTTGTCCGCGCACATGCCGCACACGAGCCGGACGCCGTGCCCGGCCTTCGCGTCGCGCAGCGCCTTCGCCAGCGCCGCGCCCGCGCAGGGGTTGTGGCCGCCGTCGAGGATCGTGTCGGGGTCCGTCCCCAGCAGCTGGAAGCGCGCGGGCATCTCCGTCTCCGAAAGCCCGCGCACGACGCACTCCCGCGGGATCGTGACGCCGAGCGCGCGCCCGAACGTCTCGACCGCGGCGACCGCCGTCGCGACGTTCTCGACCTGGTAGGACGCCGCCAGCCTCGTCCGCACCGTGCCGTAGGACTCGCCGGGCGTCTCGACCGCGAGCCGCTGCCCGCGGAGATCGCCCGAGACGCGCCGTACCGCGCATGCCTCCGGCGCGCGGACGACGGGCGCGCCGATCGCGGCCGCGTGCGCCTCGATCGCCGCGCGTGCCTCGTCCGGCATCGCGCCCAGGACGAGCGGAACGCCCTTCTTTGCGATGCCGGCCTTCTCGCCGGCGATGGCCTCGAGCGTGTCGCCGAGGTACTGCATGTGGTCCATGCCGATGCGCGTGACGACGCTCGTGGCGGGGAGCAGGACGTTGGTCGCGTCGAGCCGGCCCCCCATGCCGCACTCCGCCACGGCGAGGGAGACGCCCTCGCGCGCAAACCAGAGCAGGCAGAGCGCCGTCGTCGCCTCGAAGAAGGTGGGCTCGGGCCGTCCCGACGCGACGAGCCGCGCGCAGGCGTCCTCGACCTCGCCGAGGAGCTCCTCCAGCGTCTCCTCGGGCATCTCGCGCCCGCCGATGCGGAAGCGCTCCGTGAGCCGTACGAGATGCGGCGAGGTGTAGAGCCCCACCTTCGCCCCGGTCGCGCCAAGGATGGAGGCGATCATCGACGAGACGGAGCCCTTCCCGTCGGTTCCCGCGACATGGACGACGCGGACCGCGCGCTGCGGGTCGCCGAGCTCGCGGAACAGGTCGGCGATGCTCTGGAGTCCGGGCTTGATGCCGAAGGTCCGCCGTTCGTACAGGCGGGCGATGCGTTCGGAAAGGGGAGGGCGGTTCATCTTGGGAAAATCGACGGGAACGGAGTTTTGCGGGCGTGCGAACGTCGCGGGGCGGAGC
>CAMOEO010000210.1 GCA_946612175.1 uncultured Verrucomicrobiota bacterium | reverse complement strand
GCGCCGTCGCCGGCGTCCAGCCCCAGTCCGAGCAGGTCTGGCGCCAGTCCGAGAAGTACAAGGTCCCGAAGGTCATCTTCGTGAACAAGATGGACCGCGTCGGCGCCGACTTCTTCGGCTGCCTCGAGGACGTGAAGACGATCCTGCACGGCAACCCCGTCCCCGTCGTGATCCCGATCGGCAAGGAGGACGCCTTCGAGGGCGTCGTGGACCTGATCCGCATGAAGGCCCTCCGCTTCGACGAGAGCTGCAACGGCCTCAAGGTCATCGAGGGCGAGGTTCCCGCCGAGCTCATGGACCAGGCGCAGGAGTGGCGCCAGAAGATGGTCGAGGCCGCGGCCGAGACGGACGACGCGCTGCTCGAGCGCGTCCTCGAGGGCGGCGAGCTCACGACCGAGGAGCTCATGAAGGCGCTCCGCCAGGCGACGATCGACCGCAAGATCCAGCCGATGCTCTGCGGCACCTCCTTCAAGAACAAGGGCGTGCAGCCGCTGCTCGACGCGATCGTCGATTTCCTCCCCTCGCCGCTCGACCTGCCGCCCGTCGTGGGCGCGCTCACGAAGAAGGAGCAGGAGGAGGGCAAGGAGCCGCCGGTCCGCAAGCCGTCCGACGACGAGCCGTTCGCCGCGCTCGCCTTCAAGATCGTCTCCGACAAGATGATGGGCAAGCTCGTCTACGCCCGCATCTACTCCGGCCACCTCGAGACGGGCTCCACCGTCTGGAACATGGGCCGCGACCAGGAGCAGCGCGTCGCGCGCCTCGTCCGCATGCACGCCAAGAAGCAGGAGGCGCTGCAGGAGGCCTACGCGGGCGACATCGTCGCGCTCGTCGGCCTCGCCCGCACCCGCACGGGCGACACGCTCTGCGACGAGGACCACCCGATCATGCTCGAGTCGATCGAGTTCCCGGCGCCGGTCATCTCCATCTCGATCAAACCCGTCTCGCACGCCGACTCCGAGAAGCTCTCGCTCGGCCTGCAGGCGCTGGCGGACGAGGACCCGACCTTCGTCGTGGCCTACGACCAGGAGACGGAGGAGACGATCATCTCCGGCATGGGCGAGCTGCACCTGGAGATCATCGTGGACCGCCTCAAGCGCGAATACGGCGTCGAGGCGCAGGTCAACCCGCCCGAGGTCGCCTACCGCGAGACGATCACGCAGACGGCCGAGGGCCAGTACAAGCACGTCAAGCAGACGGGCGGCTCCGGCCAGTACGGCGACGTCTACCTGCGCCTCGAGCCGCAGCCGGCCGGCACGCCGTTCGAGTTCGTCAACGCCATCGTCGGCGGCGCGATCCCGGGCGAGTTCATCCCGGCGGTCGAGAAGGGCGTCAAGGCCGCGATGGAGAAGGGCCCCTACGCGGGCTACCCGGTCGTGGACACCAAGGTCACGCTCTACGACGGCTCGTTCCACCCGGTCGACTCCTCGGCGATCGCGTTCGAGCTGGCCGCTCGCGCGGGCTTCAAGAAGTACATGCTGGAGGCCAAGCCCCAGCTGCTCGAGCCCGTGATGAACGTCGAGGTCACGATGCCGGAGGACTACTTCGGCGCCGTCTCGGGCTCCATCGGCCAGCGCCGCGGGCGCATCGAGTCGATGGAGGACAAGGGCGGCCAGAAGGTGATCCACGCGCAGGTGCCGCTGGCGGAGATGTTCGGCTACTCCAACACGGTCCGCACCCTCACGCAGGGCCGCGGCGCGTTCACGATGATCTTCAACCAGTACGAGCCGGTCCCCGCCGGCATCGCCAAGGAGGTCGTCGAGAAGCGCATCAAGGCCGGCAAGGTCCGCTAGGCCGCCGCCCGCGATTCCCGGGGCCGGCGGGTCGGACGACCCGCCGGCCCCGCGCCTTTCCGGGCCCCGCCCCGGAGACCTCCGGCGCGTTTTCGCGCTTGTCCGCCGCGGGGGGCCCTGCTATACTCCCGCGCCATGGAAACCGAGTCCCGGAACCCCATCCGCTTCACGCCCCGCCAGGCGGCCATCGTCACGAACGCGCTGGCGTTCGTCGCCTTCGCCGTCCTCGTCCTGCTCGTCGGCGCGCTGCTCTACTTCGGGCTGCGGTTCGTGGCCGCCTACTCCGAGGTGCTGCTCCCGCCCGTCGCCGCCGTCATCCTCGCGCAGGTCGTGCGCCCGCTCTTCGACGGCTTCCGCCGCGGCATCCTCCGCCTCGCCCCGCCGCGTGCGCGCGGCCGGCGCGCGCTGCACGGCGCGGCCACCGCGGCGGCGATCGTCCTCGTGCTGCTCGCGATCTTCGTTCCGTTCGCGACGTTCTTCTGGTACTTCGGCAAGCTCGTCGTCGACCAGCTCGCCGGCCTGGCGGGCCGCGTGCCCGACGCGGTGCAGTGGGTCCTCGACCGCATCCCCGACCTCAAGGACTACCTGCACCGCCACGAGCTGCTGCCGCTCGTCCACCAGCTCGACCCCGCCTCGTGGTTCGACGTCGGCGCGATCGCGGAGGGCGTCCGCACGCGCGCCTTCGGCATCGCGGCGCGCGTGCCGGCGTTCCTCGGCTCGGTGACGAGCTGGCTCATGGTCGTCGTCTACATGGTCTTCTACCTCGCCTCGCGCCCGATCGGGGGCAGCGACTTCTCGCGCGTGCTGCTCGGCACGAGCGACCGGACGCGCGACGCGGTGCGGTTCCTCGTCGACGAGTTCATCCGCATCGTCGTGGCGTTCTTCCGCGGGCAGGTCGTCGTGGCGCTCATCGAGGGCGTGCTCTTCGGGCTCGGCTTCCAGTTCCTCGCGGGCCTGCCCTACGGGCTCACGCTCGGGCTGCTCGTGGGCCTCGTGAACATCATCCCCTACATGGGCTCGATCTTCGTGATGCCGCCCGTCTGCCTCTTCGCCTTCTTCGGCCCCGGCGGGGGCTGGGCGACGCTGCTGCTGGTCCTCGCCTCGTGGGGCGCGGTCGGACTCGCGGACTTCTACATCACCCCCAAGATCGTGGGCGACCGGACGGGGCTGAGCAACTTCGCGGTGGTCTTCTCGCTGCTCTTCTGGGGCTCGGTGATCGGCGGCTTCGCGGGGGTGTTCCTCGCCGTGCCGATCTCGGCCTTCATCGCCGTCGCCTACCGCTACGTCGCCCGCGAGTACTTCTCCAAGCCCCTCGCGCCCGCCGCCCCCGCCCTCGCCGCCCCGTCCCGGGAGGACGGGCCGCGAACCTGACGCCGCGCGCGGCGTCCGCAAAGGGAACCGATGGACGAAGACCCCCAGGCGTCCGCCGAACCCGGGTGCGCCCCGCCCCCGCCGCCCGCCTCCGAGGCCTCGGCGGCGGAGGACGTCGCGCTCATGCTTCGCGCGCGCGACGGCGACGACGCGGACGCCTTCTCGGCCCTCGTCCGGAAGCACGAGCGCCCCCTGATGAACTTTTTCGCGCGCAACGGCGTTTCTACGGATGTCGAAGATCTGGCGCAGCAGACGTTCCTCCGACTCTGGCGCGCCCGGCGCGGCTACCGGCCCTCGGCCAAGCTCACCACCTTCCTCTACCTCCTCGCCAGGCAGGTCCTGATCGACGCGGTGCGCGCCTCCCGGCGCCGCGCCGGCCTGCACGAGAGGGCGGGGGCCGAGATGGAGGCCGCCGAGCCCGCCCCTCCCCGCCGCGGGGAGGGGCAGGACGCCGAGGCCGCCCTCGCCTGCCTCTCCCCCGGGCTCCGGGAAGCCGTGGTGCTCGTGGTGATGCAGGGCCTCGCCTACGCCGAGGCGGCCGAGGCGCTCCGGGTGCCGGTCGGGACGGTGAAGTCCCGCGTGAACGCCGCCCTCGCGCAGATGCGCCGCGAACTCTCCCGCCAGCCCGGATCCCCGACGTCCTGAAGGAACCCCTCCGCCATGCAGAACGCCGCCACCGCCACCCCCCTTCCCCTCGCCCCCGGCGCCGCCGAGGCGCTCGCGAACCACCCCGAGTTCGGGGACCTCGTCCGCGCGCTCGCCGCCGCCCCGCTCCACCCCGCCGCCGCGCGGGCGCGCTCCGTGGCCCCCGCCGTGCGCGCGGCGATCCGCCGCCGCGCCCTGCTGCGCCGCCTCGTCCTGCGCCCCGCCGTCGCGGCCGCCGCCATCGCCGCCCTCGCCCTCCTGCTCCGCCCGGGCGCCGGCGGCCCCGCCGCCGGCGCGCCCGCCTCCCCGGTCCTCGCCGGCGCGCCCGCCCCGGCTCCCGCGGCCGCCGCCCCGTTCGCGCTCCCGTCCGCCGACCCCGCCGCGCTGCTCGCCTCGCAGCGCGCCGACGGCTCGTGGGCGCCCGCGCGCGGCGGCGACGCCCTCGCCCCGGCCGCGACGGGGCTCGCCGTCCTCGTCCTCGCCCGCAGCGGCGACCCCGCCGTCGAGCCCGCGCTGCGCCGCGCCGCCGCGTGGCTGCGCGCGCACCAGAACCCCGACGGCTCCTTCGGCGCCGCCGCGCCCGGCGCCGAGGCCTACAACCTGGCCCTTCCCGCCGCCGCGATGCTCCGCCTCTACGGCGACGGCGGATGGCCCGAGCTCTTCACCCCGATCGACGGCGCCGTCGCCGCCGTCCGCGACCGCCTCGCGCGCGCCGCCGCGGGCGCCGCGCGCGCGCCGGACGGCGAGGTCTGGCTCGCCTCCGCGCTCGCGCGGGCCGACGCCCTCGCGTGGAGCGACGCCCATTCCGGAGACCTCCGCCGCGCCCTGCGCCGCCTCGAGGGCTCGGGCGACGCCCGCCTCGCGGCGCTCGCCGAGGCGTCCTCCTTCGGCGCGAAGCGCGAGGCGCTCGTCGCGCTCTGCGCGCCGCGCATCTGACCCCCTCCCTCCTCCCATGCGAACCGCCGACTTCGACTACGTCCTCCCCCCCGAGCTCATCGCCCAGGTGCCCCCCGCCGAGCGGGGGACCTCGCGCATGATGGTGGTCCATCGCGGCACCGGCGCGCTCGAGCACCGCCATATCGGCGACATCGTCGACTACCTCGCCCCCGGCGACCTGATGGTCTTCAACGACACCCGCGTCTTCTCGGCGCGCGCGTTCGGGCGCTGGGAGGACACCCCGGGCCGCGTGGAGGTCCTCTTCGTCGAGCCCTCGGGGCTCCGGCCCGGCGCCTGGACGGCGCTGTGCCGCTCCTCGCGCCCCATGCTGCCGGGCCGCGCGATGCTCCTGGCCGGCGGCGAGATCCGCGCGACGGTCCTCGCGAAGAGCGCGCGCGACGGCCACGTCGACCTCGCGCTCGAATACGACGGCGACCTCTTCGAGATCCTCGACCGCACGGGCGTCCCGCCCGTCCCGCCCTACATCCGGCGCGGCCCGGGCGACCCGCGCGTCGGGCTCGACCGCGAGCGCTACCAGACCGTCTACGCCCGCGAGACCGGCGCCGTCGCCGCGCCGACCGCGGGGCTGCACTTCTCCGAGGCGCTGCTCGCGCGGATCGGGGAGCGGGGCGTCGACCGGGAGTTCGTGACGCTCCACGTCGGCCCCGGGACGTTCCGCCCCGTCAAGTCCGAGACCGTCGAGGAGCACGCGATGGACAGCGAGCGCTACGAGATCCCGGCGCGGACCGCGGAGGCCGTCGCCGCGTGCCGAGCGCGCGGCGGGCGGGTCGTGGCGGTGGGCAGCACCAGCGTCCGCACGCTCGAGACGAGCGCGCGGGCGCACGGCGGCGCCGTCGTCGCGGAGAAGGCCCGCTCCTCGATCTTCATCCACCCGCCCT
>CAMOEO010000209.1 GCA_946612175.1 uncultured Verrucomicrobiota bacterium | reverse complement strand
CTGATCAACTTCGTCGGCGCCGCGATCGGCGCGATGAAGAGCGGCGGCGAATTCGTGCTCGCGATGACGGGCGGCGGCCCCTACACGCCGTACGGCGCGACGGAGGTCGTCGGGCTGCACATCTTCTGGGAGGCGTTCGGCTACCTGCGCTTCGGTCCCGCCACGGCGATGGCCTGGGTGCTCGGCTCCATGCTGATCGGCTTCACCGTCCTGCAGCTCCAGCGCCTGAGCAGGATGGAGTTCAAGGCCGGCGCCGGCGCCGCCGCCCCCGCCGACCAATGAACGACCCCGCCGCCAAGCTCGGTTCCCTCCGCGCCTCGCTGCACGACCTCGGCGCCGCGCTCGGCGCGCCGGGGGAGGGACCGCCCAGGACCGTGAAGAACCTCACGAACGACGGCTTGCGGGCAGGGTGACGGAAACGGCGGTGCCCGCGCCGGGCGTCGACCGGATGCCGACCCGGCCGTTGTAGAGGGTCGCGATCGCCTTGACGAGGGCGAGCCCCAGCCCGTTGCCCGGCACGTTCCGGCTGCGGTCGGAGCGGTAGAAACGATCGAAGACGTGCGGAAGGTCCTTCTCCTCGATTCCGGGGCCGGAGTCGGAGACGATCAGGGTGGCCGTCGGGCCGTCCGACGCCACGGAGACGGCCACGCGCCCGCCGCGCGGGGTGAACTTCAGGGCGTTGTCGAGGAGGTTGGCGAAAAGTCGCTGCAGGTGGTCGCGCTGCACCGCGACCGGGATCTCGCGATCGGGCCGGGCGAGCGAAAGCGAGAGGCCGCGGTCCTCCGCCAGCGTCGAGAACAGCTCGACGGACTCCGCGGCGACCTGTCCGGCGTCGATCGGTTCGCGGCGAGCGGTGCGGCTGCCCGCCTCCGTCCGCGCGATTTCGAGCATGGCATTGATCATCGACAGCATCGAGGCGCACTCCTCGGCGACGTCCTCGGCGAGCCCGGCGCTGTCGCCGGAGGAGAACGCCAGCTCCGCCCGGCCGCGCAGGCGGGTGATCGGGGTGCGCAGGTCGTGCGCGATGTTGTCCGAGATGGTCCGGAGGTCGGTCACGACGGTCTCCGTCTCCGCGACCATCGCGTTGAACCCCTCGACGAGGGCGTCGATCTCGCGCCCGCTGCCAACGCGGGGGACGCGGACGGTGTAGTCCCCCGCGCGCACCTTCTCCGCGCCGGCCAGCAGGGCGTTGATGCCTCGCACGAAGACGCCCGAAAGGAGCCAGCCGAGGGCGCTGCCGAGGCAGAGCGTCAGCGCGAGGCAGACGACGCCCGTGACGAGGATGAGCCGCATGGAGCGGGCGTCGTAGAGGTGGGCGAAGACGAAGATCCGTCCGTCGAAGGCGCTTTCTCGGCCGACGCGCCAGTGTCCGCGGCCGACCGTCGCCGTCCCGCGCGCCCCCGGCGCAAGCGCGAGGCCGGCGGCGGCGAGGCGCTCCGCCGTCTCCCGCGAAACGGGCGTGGAGGCGAGGATCTCGCGGCCGTCGGGCGAGAGGAGGAGGTTGATGGAGTCCCGCTCCCCGACCTCGTGCTTTTCATCGGAGAACTGGAACGCCATGTGGCCGACGCGATCCGGGGGCGACAGGCGGACCGCCTCGACGCGGTAGTCCGGAGCGGCCAGGTCGAAGACGAACGCCTCGCCGGCGCGCTCGCCGGCGATCCAGTAGCGCGACGGCCCGTCGGAGAAGCAGCAGACCGGGCGGACGTCCGGATGGGCGCGGACGATGGCCGCGCGAATCGCGGGGGGGACGTCGTCCCATCCGATCGCACGCTCCGGCCCGGTGTACTCGGACCCGGTGAGGTATTCCGCGGAAAACTCCGCGAACTGGAAGTCGAGGTTCGCCTCGGCCTGGCGGATCTGCCGGGCTGCGTAGATGCCGTAGAGGGTCGCGAACCCCACGAGCAGCAGCAGCCCGAACAGGGCGAGGTAGGCGCCCGCGATGCGCGAGCGGAGCGTGGCGAAGGGGCGGCTCCTAGTCGAGGACATAGCCGAACCCCCGGACGGTCCTGATCAGCTTCCTGCCGAAGGGCTTGTCCACCTTTTCGCGCAGCCGGCACATCCGCGACTCGACGATGTTCGTGCCGGTGTCGAAGTCGTACTCCCAGACGTGCTGCATGATCGTGGTCCGGGAGACGACGCGGCCGCGGTTGCGCATGAGGTATTCGAGCAGCTGGTATTCGAGCGGCTGGAGGTCGATGCGGACGCCGGCTCGGAAGACCTTGCGGGACCGCGTGTCGAGCTCGAGGTCCTCGACCCGGAGCGAGGTCTCCTCGGCGGCGGACGAGGCGCGGCGCAGGAGGGCGCGCACGCGGGCCAGGAGCTCCGCCACGGAGAAGGGCTTGGCGAGGTAGTCGTCGCCGCCCGCCTCCAGGCCGTCGATCTTGTTCTCGACGGAGCCGAGCGCGCTCAGGACGATGACGGGGAAGGACTTTCCCAGCCGCCGGATCTCCCGGATGAGAGAGAGACCGTCCCGCTTCGGAAGCAGGATGTCGACGACGGCGACGTCGAAGTCCCCGACGCGGACGCGGTCCAGCGCCTCCTCGCCGTCGCGCGCGACGACCGTGGCGAAGCCGTCCTGGCGGAAGGCCCGTTCGACAAAATCGGCGGTCTTGGCGTCGTCCTCGACAATCAGGATGTTCACGCGGGCCATTCTAGGCGCACTGTCCGCCGCTGTCAACGGAGCCGGCCGAAGATTGCCAAAATGTAATGTTGCGGCAAAACGGCGGCAATCCCCGCGTGGCAGACTGCGCCCGCAACCCGACGAAACAAGGAAAACGCCATGCAACAGTATGCCCCGCCATCGCGCCTCCCGCCCGTCTCGGTGGTCCTGCCCGTCTACAACGAGCAGGACTGCCTCGACGCCGTCCTGCCGGAGCTCGTCGCCGCCTGCGCGGTGTTCGAGGACTACGAGATCCTCGCCGTGAACGACGGTTCGACCGATCGCTCCGGGGAAATCCTGCGCGGCTACGCCCGCCGCGGCGGCCCCATCCGCGTGGTCGACCTCGATCCGAACTCCGGGCAGAGCGCCGCGCTCTGGGCCGGCTTCCAGAAGGCGCGCTTCCCGATCGTGGCGACGCTCGACGCCGACGGCCAGAACGACCCGCGCGACATTGCCGCCTGCCTCCGCCAGATGCTCGACGAGGGGGCGGACGTCTGCGCCGGCATCCGCGCGGACCGGCAGGACGCCTGGTCCAAGCGCGCGGGGAGCCGCCTCGCGAACTTCGTCCGCCGACGGGTCCTCGGCGACGGCGTCCTCGACACGGGCTGCCCCCTCAAGACCTACCGCACCGCCTATCTCCGGCGCCTCCAGTACTGGAACGGCATGCACCGCTTCCTGCCCGCCCTCTGCCAGGCGCTCGGCGCCAGGGTGGTGCAGCGGCCCGTGGCGCACCGCCGCCGCCTGGCGGGCGCGAGCAAGTACACGAACCTCGGGCGCCTCAAGGTCACGCTCCGCGACCTGGCCGGCGTCGCGTGGCTCAAGTCCCGGACGCGCCGCTTCCGGTTCGTCGAGGAGTCCGCCCATGCCTAGCGCGCGCCGGTTCCTGCTACCCGCAATCGCGAGCCTCCTCTTCGTCCTCGCCTACTGGGGGCCCCAGTACGCGCGGCGCGGCCACTGGGAGCCCGACGAGGCCCGCTTCGTCTACGTCGCGCGCGAGATGGCCGCGACGCACTCCTTCCTCGTCCCGCGCCGCAACGGCGAGATCTACGCCCACAAGCCGCCTCTCATGATGTGGCTCGTCCAGGCGGGAGAGGCGCTCTTCGGCGAGCCGTTCGGCTCGCGCCTTCCGACGATCGTCGGCGCGTTCCTGTCCGTGCTCGCGTTCTTCTCCATCGCCGCGCGGCTGGCCGGGCGGCGCGTGGCGGTCTACGCCGTGCTGGTCGCCTGCACCTCGGTCCGGTTCTGGTCCTCCCTGGGATTCGGCCAGATCGACGCGCTCCTCACGGGGCTCGTCCTGTCGGCGGCCGCCCTCTTCCTTTCCCGCGACGGCAAGGTGGCGACGGCGAAGATCCTCCCGGCCTTCCTCTGCGCGGGCCTGGCGATGCTGGCGAAGGGGCCGGTCGGGCTCGTCCTTCCCGTCCTGGTCGTCGCCGCCATCCGCATCCCGGACCGCGGCGGCCCCTTCCCCGCGCTCTCGCCCGCCCAGTGGTGCCTCGGATTCTCCGCCGCCCTCCTCGTGCCCGGGCTGTGGCTTGCCGCCGCGGCGCTGGCCGGCGCCCCCGCCTCCTACTTCCGCGAAATCCTCCTTTCCCAAAACCTCTCGCGGGCGGCGGGCGGCTACGGCCATGTCCGGCCCTTCTGGTACCTTGCCGCGAATTTCCCGATCGGATTCCTCCCGTGGACGCTCGTCCTTCCCGCGGCCGTCCCGATCCTCCGAAGGCGCAACCCAACGCTGCTCCGCCAGGGCGCGCTCTGGGTCGCCTTCGTCGTCCTGTTCTTCTCCGTCCCGGTGTCCAAGCGCGACGTCTACATCCTCGCCGCCTACCCCGGAGCCGCCCTGATCGTCGCCGCCGCCGCGGACGCCCTCTGGGAGAAGGCGTGGTACCGAAACGCCGTCCAGGCCTTCCTCGTCGCCCTTCCCGTCCTCCTGGCCACCGCCGCCTTTGCTCTTCGGCTCGTTGCCCTGGAACTGCATCCGCTGCCGTCCTTCTCGAAAATCGCCGCCGTCGCCGACGGACTGTCCGTCGCCTGCGTGGCGGGCGCCGTCCCGACGGGATTGTGCGCCGGGCTGCCCGCCACGGACCTGGCGAAGCGGCATGGGGCCATGATCCCCGCGCTCGCCCTCGCCGCCGCCTTCCTGTGCCTGGGCGCCCTCGCGATGCCGGCCCTCAATCCCGTCAAGGAGCCGTTCGATCTCGTTCCCGTCGTGGAGCGGACCGTCCCCGCCGGCGGGCGGCTCCTCCTCTTCGACATCGACGGTGAGTCCCTCGCCCTCCACGCGAACCGCCGCGGCCTGCGCCTCGACGACGACGAGTCGATGCGCGCCGCCATGGCCGCCGAGGGCTCCGGCCTCGCGGTGTTCCCGGCGAAGGCGGCCACCAACCTCGTCGAGCGCTATTCGCCGCTCGTCCGGGAAACGGGCCGCGTGTCGATGGGCAGGAAGGCCTACGTCTGGGCGCATTTCGCCGACGAGCCCCACTCGCGGCCGCCGGACGGCGCGAGGGACGCGCCATGAGCCCGCTTCTCGCCATCCCCGCCGCCCTGGCGGCCACGACGGTCCTTTGCGCGGTCGGAGCGCCCCGCCTGTGGCTCTGCGGAATCGCGGCGCTCGTCCTGCCCCCCGCCGCCGCCTTCGCGGTCTCCCTCCTCGGGGCGCTGGCCGGCAACTACGCGCTGTTCGCCGCGTGCCGCACGCGGACCGCCCGGCAGGTCGTCGACCGGATCGCCCGCGGCCGCCTCTCCCCGCTCGGGCGCCCGCTGCGCCTGCGCGCCGGCGTTTCCGGGGTCGTTCTCCTGCGGCAGGCGCCGTGCCCCGGCGCCGTCACGACGATTCTCCTCTCGCGCGCCGGCGTCTCGACGCGCGACTTCCTGATCGGGTCGCTGGTCGGCTTCCTGCCCTCGACCCTCCTGACGGTCCTGCTGGCGGGGACGGCCGCCACCGTCCTTCCCGAGGGCGTCCTCGCCTGGACGTCCGCCGCCGTGGCGCTGGTTGCCGCAATCGTC
>CAMOEO010000208.1 GCA_946612175.1 uncultured Verrucomicrobiota bacterium | reverse complement strand
GCCCGCGGCCGTGCGCGCGTCCTCGCCGCGGACGCCCGCCGCCGCCGCGCCCTGCGGCGCCGGCGCGCGGCCTCCGTCTTCCCGCCGCCCTCCCCCGAAGCCCTCCTCGCCGCGTGGGAGCGCTCCCGCGACTCGCTTTCCGAGCGGATCCTCCTCGGCTCGCTCGTGGCCGACCTTGAGCCCGCGGTCGACGCCTCGTACCAGCGCGACGCCAACGGAACGATCGTCGGGCGCGCGCCCGGCATCCGCGGATGGCTCGCGGAGAACGCACCCGAACTCCTGCCGCACTACAAGACGCTGATGGCGTACAAACGCCTCGCGGAGCGGTTCCGCCTCGCGTGCGGACTCGACAAACCCGGCACGGCGGAGGAACTGCTCGCCATCCGCGCGCCGGGCCGCCCGGCGCCCGCCCGCGTCCGACGGACCGCGCTCGCGAAGCCCCGGCGGGAGGCCGCGGCGCTCCTCGCTGCGCTGCCGCGCCCTACCCTCCGCGCGCTCGACGACGAACTGCATCGACGGCTCGGGCTCGTCCGCCGGCATCGCGGGCCGCGGCGACGCCGTTCCGCCTAGACTAGCGCCACAAGGACACGGACTTGATCGCAATGCCCGCCCCGACCGGAAACTGCCTTCTCTACCTCGACATCGTACCCGGCCATCCGGTCCAGATCCGGAAGCTGGCGGGGGTCCGGCGCTACGCCGCCCTGCGCGGATGGGACGTGATCGGCGTTCCGCGCCGCGAACTGGACCGGACCGACGTGCGCGACCTCCTCGCCCGGCACCGCCCCGTGGGCGTCGTCGTCGAGGGCTCGGGGCGCCGAAACGCCTTCCCGCCGCGGCTCTTCGGGCGGACGCCGGTCTCCTACGTCGAATACCCCGTGGAGGAAACGGCCGGCAGGGCGCCGAACGTCTCCATCGACGACAACGCCATCGCCGACGCCGCGTTCCGCGAGCTGTCGCTCGGCCGGCCCGCCGCGTTCGCCGTCATCGGCCACCGGCATCCGCACCTGTGGTCGCTCCTCCGGGTCCGGGCGTTCCGCGAGCGCTGCGCCCGGGCCGGCGCCGACTGCATCGCCTTTCCCGTGGTCCCGGGTGAATCGACGGAGCGCTACGAGGCGCGCCTCTCGGCATGGATCGCCTCCCTGCCGCCGAAAACGGCCGTTTTCGCCGCGGGCGACTCGGCCGGCGCCGCCGTGTCGCGCGCCGCTCGCTCGGCCGGGCGCCACATCCCCAAGGACCTCACGCTCTGCTCCACGTGCGACATCCCGGAAGTCTGCGAGGAAGCCCCGACGCCCGTCACCTCCGTCCATCTCGATTTCGAACGCATGGGATGGCTCGCGGCCGAATCCCTGGCGAGCGGAGAAAACGCCTCCGTCGGCCCCCTTTTCGTCGCCCGGCGCCGGTCCACCGCCGGGCGCGGGCGGCGCGAGCCGTGGATCCTCCAGGCGGTCGGGATCATCCGCGCCGAGGCGTGCGGCGGCCTCGCCATCGACGAGCTGGTCGTCCGCCTCCGGTCCGCGAAGGGACGTCCCGTCTCGCGCCGCAACTTCGACCGGCGCTTCCGCGAGGCCATGGGGCACTCGGCGAACGAGGAGATCCTCTCCGTCCGGCTGGAGAGCGCCTGCGCGCTTCTCGCCCAGACCGACATGCCCGTCACGGCGATCCACGACTTCTGCGGCGTCGGCTGCTACAGCAACCTCGACGCCCTCTTCCGTTCGCGCTTCGGAATGTCCATGTCGAAGTGGCGCGCGCGAAACGCCCGTTGAGGCTGAAAAAAGTTGGCCGGATTTTAGAGGTCGCGCCGGCGCAACCGTGTATAATCGGCCACGCGTATGCAACTTGACTCGACACGATGTCCGCTTCCGCAAAGGGATGCGCCGCGCCTGCGCGTCGGCGTCCTTACGGACATCCACATCACGCCGCCGGAGACCGGCGACGAGTGGTTCGTGAAGGCGCTCCGGCGCTTTGACGCGGAGCGTGTCGACGCGGTCCTCGTTGCCGGCGACCTCACCACCTGGACGCGCCGCTTCGAGTTCGAGGCCGCCGCCGCGGCCTGGCGCAAGGTCTTTCCGGAAGACCGCCGTAGCGACGGTGCGCCGGTCGAGCGTCTTTTCATTTCCGGAAACCACGACGTGGACGGCTTCTTCTACCCGGACGCGAAGTTCGCATCCCGCGAGGAGGCGGAGCGCGACAGCTTCTTCTTCCACCGCGACGAGTGGTGGCGCGAGTTCTTCGGGGAGCCCTACGAGCCGGTGCGCGTGAAGACGGTCAAGGGCTATGCGTTCGTCCTCGTGAACTGGTGGTCGCGCGCGGGCGCGACGTGCGCGAACAATCCGGCGCGCTTTCCGCTCGCCGCGGGCATCCCCGCCGAGGAGAACCCGGCCCCGGCATTTCTCGAGGCGGCCGAGGCGTCGCTGCCGCGCGACCGCCCGTTCTTCTTCGTGCAGCACGAGCCGCTTCCCGGCACGGTCTGCCAGTGCGAGCCCGATGCGCCGCTCGATGCGACCGGGCGCCTTCTCGCCCGCCATCCCAACTGCGTCGCCCTTTCCGGCCACATGCACTATCCGCTCACGGACGAGCACTCGATCTGGCAGGGCCCGTTCACGGCGGTGAACGCCTCGTGCGCCCGCGGGTTCGCCTTCGCGCTCCCGGGGCGCGAAAACGGCCATGCCGTGGGCGACTACAACCGCGATCCGCCGTTCGAGATGGACAAGTTCGACATCCACGCCGTCCGCCAGGGGCTGACGATGGACGTCTTCGACGACCGGATCGTCTTCGCGCGCTTCGACATCGCGAGCGACCTTCCGCTCGGAGAGGACTGGGTCGTTCCGCTCTTCGCGGACGGCGCGACGGTCCCCCCGCCGCCCGCCGTGCCGAAATACGCCTTCGCAGCGCGCGCCGCCGCGTCGCGGCCGCCGCGCTTCGCGCCGGACGCCGCCGTCGCCGTCCGGGAGATCGCGGACGGCCACCGCCGCAACGCGCGCGGCAACGGCCCCGACCCGACGCCGCGCCGGCAGATCGTCGTCTCGTTCCCGCCGGTTCCCGCCACGCCGGACTCCGCCCGTGCCTGGGACTATTCCGTCACGGCCGAGCTGCGCATCAAGGACCTGACGCAGATCGTGCAGGAGAAGCGCGTCTATTCGCCCGGCTTCTGCATGCCGGAAGCGCTCGACGCCGCGCCGGTCGAATGCGCCTTCGCCCGCGAGGCGATCCCGAAGGACCGCGACGTCCGTTTCGTCGTCCGTCCCCTCGACGGCTGGGGCAACGCCGGCGCCCCCATCGCGTCGGAATGGAAACGGTTCCCCAAGGATCCGCTCCCGCCGCGCTGCGCCCCGGCGCCCGGCGCGCGGACGATTGCGGGCGACGCGGACGTGCTCGTGGTCGGCGGCGGCCCCGCCGGCGTGTGCGCCGCGATCGCGGCGGCGCGGCACGGCGCGCGCGTGGTCCTCGCCGAACAGGGCGGCTGCCTCGGCGGCATGGCCACGCGCGGGCTGGTCGGCCCCTTCATGACCTGCTACGACAAGTGCGGCGAAACGCAGATCGTCCGCGGCCTGTTCGAGGAGATCGTGGGGCGGCTGGTCGCCGTCGGCGGGGCCATCCACCCGTCGCAGGTCCGCGCCGGCACCGCCTTCGCCGCCTGGCATGTGGCCGGCCACGACCACTGCACGCCCTTCGACCCCGAGGCGCTGCAGTTCGTCCTCGACGATCTCTGCGCCGAGGCGGGCGTCCGCGTCCTCTTCCACGCCGACTTCCTCGAACCGGTCATGGACGGCCCCCGCATCGTCGGCGCCGACTTCGCCACGAAGGGCGGAATCGTGCGCATCGGGGCGCGCGTCGCGATCGACGCGACGGGCGACGGCGACGTCGCCTTCCGCGCCGGCGCGCCGTGCGAGCTCGGCGACCCGGCGCGCGGCGGCGCCATGCAGCCGGCCACCACCTTCTTCCGCATCGGCGGCCTCCCCGAGGCGGCGGTCGAGGCCGTCCGCGCGCAGTATCCGGAGGACGGCCTGTGCTTCCGGACGCTCGTCGCCAAGGCCCGCGCCGAGGGACGCTGGACGCTGCCGCGCCCGCACGTCAACCTCTACCGCGGCGTCCGGGACGGCGAGTGGAGCGTCAACGTCTCGCGCCTCGGCGGCGTGGACGCCACGAACCCCGAATCCCTCTCCGCCGCCGAAACCGAAGGCCGCCGCCAGGTCCGCGAAATCCTCGCCTTCCTGCGCGACTACGTGCCGGGCGCGCGGGACGTCCGGCTCCTTTCCCTGCCGCAGACCGTGGGCATCCGCGAATCGCGCCACGTGCTGGGCGAATACCGCCTCGACCGGGACGACATCCTCGAGGGACGCGTTCCCGCCGACTCGATCCTGCTCTGCTCCAATTCCATCGACTGGCACAGCGGCGGCGCCGACGCCGCCGGAACGGTCTACGTCGAGGTCCGGGACGGCGACTTCTACGGCGTTCCCTACCGCTGTCTCGTGCCGCGCGGGGCGGAGGGCCTGCTCGTGGCCGGGCGGTGCGTCAGCGCCAGCGCCTGCGCGGCGGCGGCGATCCGCGTCATGCCGCCGTGCATGGCCATGGGCCAGGCGGCCGGCACCGCCGCCGCCCTGTCCTGCGCCGCAGGGGCCAGTCCGCGCACGCTCGATTCCGGCCTCCTCGTCTCCGCTCTCCGCGCCGACGGCGCCTTTCTGCCGCAGGACCCTGAAAGGAGGCGTTTCACGTGAGAATCGCCGCCGTCATCGCGCTTGCGCTCGGAGCGGTCCGTGCCGCCCTCGCCGCGGATCCCTCCGACATGGCGGCCACCGGCTTCTTCCGCATCGCCGACGTCGACGGGCGCCCCGGCATCGTCGCGCCGGACGGCACGCCGCGCTTCGTGCTCGGCTGCTGCTGGGTCCATCCGCGCGGTTCCTTCAGCCACGCGCTCGGCCATTCGCCGTACGGGCGCTTCTGCGAGACCAACTATCCCTCCCAGGCGGCCTGGGCGGAGGAAACCCTCGGACGGCTCCGCTCGTGGGGCTTCAACAACCTCGGCGCGGCCAGCGACGTGGAGCTGTGCGGCCGCCAGGGCCTTTCGCACGTCGCGACGCTCCGTCTCGGACAGGACTTCGCCAAGGGCGACCCCGACCGCTCGATCCTCCCCTACGGCAACGCCCCCGGCACGGCCCTCCCCAACGTGTTCCATCCCGGCTGGCCCGCGTTCTGCGAAGCCCGCGCGGAGGAGCTCTGCGCCGCCGTCCGCGACGACCCTTGGCTCCTCGGCTGGTTCCTCGACAACGAACTGGCCTGGGGCGCGCGCCGGGGGCAGCCCGCCACCGGACTCTACGAGGCCGTCGCCGCCCTGCCGCCGGAGCATTCGGCCCGGAAGGCGCTGGACCGCCTTCTGGCCGAATCCGGAGGTTCGGGGGCGGAGCCCCCGTCCCTTGCCACGAAGCTCGCCTTTCTGCGCCATTATGCGCGCACCTATTTCGAGACCGCGAGCGCCGCCGTCCGCCGCCACGACCCCAACCACCTCATCCTCGGCTGCCGCTTCGCCGGGCTGGAAAACGCCCACCCCGTGGTCTGGGAGGAGGCCGGGCGCTTCTGCGACATCGTCTCCGTCAACGTCTATCCGTGGGCCGACCTCGACCGCGGCGTGATCCTCGACGAGAAGTGCGGCGTCCCCGTCGCCGAGCGCTTCGGCAAATACGGCGGC
>CAMOEO010000207.1 GCA_946612175.1 uncultured Verrucomicrobiota bacterium | reverse complement strand
AGACGGTCGCGCCCGGCGCCTTGTCGACCGGGACGCTCTCGCCCGTGAGCGCGGACTCGTCGACCGCGCTTTCGCCCTCCTCGACGAGGCCGTCGACCGGGACGTTCTCGCCGGGGCGGACGAGGAAGACGTCGCCGACGCGGACCTGCGCGGCGGGGATCCGCTCCTCGCGGCCCTCGCGCACGACCGTCGCGGTCTTCGGCGCGAGCGCGAGCAGCGACCGCAGCGCGCTCGTGGTCCTCCCCTTCGCGCGCGCCTCGAGCGTCTTGCCGACGGTGACGAGCGTGACGATCATCGCCGCGCTCTCGAAGTAGTACTGCCCCATCCACGCCTCGGCGGCCGCCGCCCCGCCGAGGACCTGCGCGCGGGTCATGAGGAAGAGCACGGCCGTGCTCCACGCGTAGGCCGCGCCCGCGCCGAGCGCGACGAGCGAGTCCATGTTCGGCGCGCCGCGCAGGAGGCCGCGCAGGCCGCTCGTGAAGAAGCGCCGGTTCAGCACGAGCACCGCGCCGGCGAGGAGCAGCTGCACGAGCCCCATCGCGACGTGGTTCGGCTCCGGCTCCGTGAACCAGCGCGGCAGCGGCCAGCCGAGCATCATGTGCCCCATCGACCAGTACATCAGCGCCGCCAGCAGCGCGAGCGACCAGCCGAGGCGCCGGCGCAGGGCGCGCGCCTCGGCCTGGTCGTCGGGCGCAGCCGCCGGGGGCTCGGGGGCGCCCCCCGCCGGCCGCGCCTCCGGCGCGCAGCCGTAGCCGGCCTTTACGACGGCCTCGACGACCGCCTCGTCCGGCGCGGACCCCGCCACCGCAAGCTCGTTCGTGAGCAGGCTCACGGCGCAGGACTCCACGCCGGGCACGGCGGAGACCGCCTTCTCGACGCGCGCGGAGCACGCCGCGCAGCTCATGCCGGAGACCTGGAAGCGGCGGGACATGCGGCTAGGAGACGGCGACGACATGGAAGCCCTGCCCCTCGACGGCGCGGCGCAGGACGTCGTCCGCGACCGGGCGGTCGAGGCGCACGACGGCGCGCTGCGGGTCGAGCGAGACGTCCGCCGCGGCGCCGGGGATCTCCTCGAGCGCCGCCTTCACGCGCGCGACGCACTTCATGCAGTGCAGGCCCGAGAGCTCGAGCGTGCGGCGCGCGACCTCGGGGCCGATCGCCTTGTCGGCCGGCGGAGGCGGCTCGGCGCTGCCCCCGCCGCAGCAGGAGCCTTCGCCCCGGAAGTGGCGGAGGCCGGCGCGCACGGCGAGCGCGAGGACGATCGCGAAGACGAGGACGACGAGGGCGACGCCGATCCGGGAGGAGGCGGTCGCGCCTTCGGCGACGGCGAGGAAGGGGAGAATTTCGGTGTTCATTGTGCGTGTTTCGGGTTGGAAAGGGCGGGGATGGAGAAATGACGCTGGCGGCGGGGTCAGTCCTGGAGCTTGTGGAGGATGTGGAGCAGCTCCTCGATGGCGCCGGGGCGGCGCGCGGCGAGATCGTCCGCGACGCAGGTGCGCAGGTGGCTGTCGAGCAGCGTACGGGCGAACGCGCGCAGCGCGGCGTTGGCCGCCGCGGCCTGCACGAGGACGTCCGGGCAGTAGGCGTCCTCCTCCACCATCCGGCGCAGCCCGCGGACCTGGCCCTCGATGCGGTTGAGGCGGTTCACGAGCGCTGTGCGCTCCTCGGCCGTCCGCTTCTTCCGGCGCGCCCCGCAGGCGGGGCATTCCATCGCTTCGTGCTCCATGCCCGCCGAGTCTATACCCGGCAGGGGTATTTTGTCAAGACTTCCCTCCGAAAATGGTTTATCCCGGGTTTTCCGGGATAAGCCTGCTGGATGGCTTGTCCGCCCGCGTCGCGGATCCCCGCGGAGACGGATGCGCTGCTCGCGTGGCTGGACGGCGGGGCGGATGCGCCGCCGCTCGTGCGCGCGGCGCTCGCGCACCTCTGGTTTCTCACGCTCCATCCCTTCGACGACGGCAACGGCCGTCTCGCCCGCGCCCTGACCGAATGGCTCCTCGCGCGGGCCGAACGGTCGGGGCTGCGCTTCTATTCGCTCTCCGCGCGCATCCAGAACGAGAAGGAGGACTACTACGGGGAAATCCAGCGCGCACAGCGCGGCACGATGGACGCCACGCGCTGGATCCGCTGGTTCGCCGGATGCCATTCGCGCGCGCTGGAGGACGCGGAGTCCCGGCTTTCGTCGATCTTCCGCAAGGCCGCGTTCTGGCGGCGACACGCCGACGCCGACTTCAATGAAACTTCGCGACGTGCCGAAAATCGTCCTTTCCGATTCTCCACAACTCTCCTTTTTGAAAGGTGCGGAGAAGGTGCTACGCGAATATGCCATAGGCGTAAAGCAACATAGCGTGAATATTCTTGAACTTGACAAGGATTTTACCAAGACGGAATGACATAAATCGGGGGAGGCCAATAACCAATGAACTTTAAGATACTGGCGTTCCAGAACGCCGAGGAGGTCTTCGATGAATAAGGAAAACGACCTATTCTGCCAGTCGCGCGGCTACATCGCCGAATACGACCGCTCTAGCCGTCCCCCGCGGCGTCCGCGCGCGTGGCGCCGCCGCTCCAGCCGGACGACTTGAGCCGGGCCAGCGCGAAGCACCCGCGGACGACGAGTTCGACGGCGATCGCCTCCCAGACGCCGCGGAGTCCGTGGCGGCCCGCCAGAAACGCCGCGAGCGGCAGCCGCACGCACCACATGCTCAGGGAGTTGAACGCGCCGGGAACCAGCGTGTCGCCCGCGCCGCGCAGCGCGCCGCCGCCCACGATCGCCGCCGCGAAGAACGGTTCCGCGAAGGCCACGGCGCGCAGCGCGGCTGCGCCTTCCCGGACGATGTCCGGCTCGCGGGTGAAGAGTCCGATGAGGTGGGGCGCGGCGAACCAGAGAAGGACGCCGCCGCAGGTCATCGCGAGCATGCCGCACGCCGTTGCGAGAAAGGCGAAGCTCCGCGCCGCGGCCGCGCGCGCGGCGCCGACCGCCTGCCCGACGATTGTCTGGGCGGCCGCGCGGATGCCGATGCACGGCAGGTAGCACAGCCCCTCCGCCGTGGCGGCGAAGGAGTTCGCGGCGATCGCGACGTCGCCGAGCGGGGCGACCACCGCCGTCGCCGCGACGACGGCGGCGTTCATCGCGGCGTTCTCGAAGGCGACCGGGGCGGAGAGCCTCGCCGCCTTCCGCACGACCCGGCGCGACAGGCGCAGCCGCTCGTCCGCGCGCAGCGAGAGGACCGGGTCGCGCACGAGCAGGGCCCGGCCGAGCCGCAGCGCCGTGACGGCCTCCGCGAGCGCCGTCCCGAGCGCCGCGCCCGCCACGCCGAGCCCCGCGCCGGGCAGCCGCAGCGCGAACCCGGACGGGAGCGTCCACTCGCGCGCCGGAAAGATCAGCAGCAGGTTGAACAGGACGTTCAGCGCGCACATCTGCATGTTGAGCGAGCCGGGCGTGCGCATGTCGCCCCTCGCCTGGAGCGCGGCGGTGGACAGCGCGCCGAGCTGCAGGAAGGGGACGCCGGCCATGCAGATGGCGAAATACCGCGCCGCGAGAAGCGCCGTGCCCCCCTTGCCGCCGAGCCACCCGGGAAGCCAGGGCGACACGGCGGCGCCCGCCGCCGCGAGCGCGAGCGACAGTCCCCCCAGCACCGCGAGGCCCTGGCGCAACACGGACCGGGCCTCGGCCTCGCGCCCGGCCCCGACGGCCTGGGCGATCTGGACGGAGAACCCGACCACGCCGGCCCAGCACACGCCGCCGAACAGCCACGTGGACGAGGCCATCAGGCCGACGGCCGCGGCGTCGGCCGTCCCGAGCCGCCCGATCATCGCCGCGTCGATGAAGGACATCGCCATGGACGCGAACTCCGCCATCATCGCCGGAACGCTCATCCGGAGGACGAGCGCCAGCTTCGCGCCCATCGGGGCGGGTTCTCCGCCGCGCAGCATCGCGGCGAGCGACGCGGCGGCGTCGGGCTGTCTCTTCGTTCCGGACATCAGGGTCGCTGGCCGCGGAGGCGGGCGAGCTGGTCGATGGCGGCGGGGTTCATCAGCCCGGCGCGGTCGATGTCGACGTTGAGGGTGACGGCGCAGCCGTCGGCCGTCCGCGTCCGGATCAGCGCGGCCAGCTCGTCGTCGTCGAAGCGGAGGCCGGCGAAGCCGGCGCCGTCGTGCACCCATTCCCGGTTGTCCATCGTGCACCAGACGTGCATCTGCATGCCCTGGTCGTTCGTCCGGCCGCAGAGCGGCCAGGACTGCATCTCCTCGCCGCTGAAGTATTCCTGGCACGGCGTGTAGCTGAACGTGCCGCCCTGGGAGTTGAAGCTGACGAGGGCGTTCGGGTTGCCGGCCTTGCACCCCAGGGCGATCTCGCGGAAGGGGAAGCGGTAGGAGCCGATCTCCACGCCGGTGTTGTAGCCGAAGGGGCCGTCCAGGCAGGCGATGGCGGAACTGTCGAACCACCAGCCGTCGACGCGGTCCCCGAGCGTGCGCGCAATGTCGGTCACGATCGCGACGACGTTCGTGCCGAAGTCCTCGAGGCGGCCGTCCTTGAAGCCGATCGGCACCATCCAGGCGTCGTCCGGATCGGGATGGTTCCGGTGGTAGGCGCAGCCGTAGTTGTGGTAGAGGACGAGCCGGATGCCCTCCGCGTGGAGCGCCTCGCCGAGCTCGGCGAGCAGGTTGCGCCTCGTCGTGCGGCCGGGCGCGACGGCGTCCACCGCCGCGCTCGGCGCGGGCAGGTGGAAGCTCCCCCACGTCGAGGTGAAGATGACGTACTCGGCGCCGGCCCGCTTCGCCTGCGCGACGTAGCGCGGCACGTCGAACGCGTCCACCGCCTCCTCGAAGGGGTTGCGCCCCCCCTTCTGGTCCGTGGTGGCGAACGTCCAGTGCGTGCTGATGCCGAACGCGCCGGCGAGCCAGTCCGTCGACGCGCGCGGGTAGCCGTTCGCGGCGTCGGCGGCGCGCAGCTGCGCCGCCTTGCGCGCGAGGAACTCCCGGCCGTAGACGAAGCGCTCCATCGGGCCCGCGTCGACGAACGCCACCGGGTCGATGGACTCCAGGTCCCGGCACGGCGAAAAGTCGACCGTTCCGCGCAGCCCGCGGCATTTCGCGAACGCCCCGGCGCGGCCGGTCCCGCACGAAGGGGCGATGGAGCGGAGGCGCGAACCGGGCGCGAACGAAAGCCCCGTCAGCTTCTCGCACCCGTAGAACGTCTCCGGCCCGATCCGTTCGACGCCGGCCGGGATCACGAGGTCGCCGGTCAGGTTCCCGCAGATCCAGAACGCGGCGTCGCCGAGCTCCTCGAGCCCCGCCGGCAGCGCGAGCGCGTTCGTGGCGCCGACGCACCCGGAGAACGCGCCCGCCCCGAGCGAGCGGACGGTCGCCGGGATCGCGAAGGACTTGAGGCGTCCGTCGCGCGAATGGACGAACCCCGGCCCGATCGCGGTGGGCGCGAGGCCCGTATCGCGTTCGATGTCCGCAAGCGCGTCGAGCGTCCAGTCGCCCTCCGCCGGCGCCGAACGAACCTCCCGCAGGACGATTCCTCCGGGATGGGCGGCGTCCTTCTCGTAGACGATCGTCACCCCGTCGCGCTCGAGCGTCTCGTAGCCGTGGCCGTCGACGCCCGCCACCCAGGCGGCCCGGGCGGAAATCGTGGAGGAAGCCGCCAGAACGGCCGACGCAAGCAGGAGGGAGGGGTTGTCGTTCATGCCGGAGGAGTATGGCGCTTTT
>CAMOEO010000206.1 GCA_946612175.1 uncultured Verrucomicrobiota bacterium | reverse complement strand
AGCGCTGCCCCGAGCTCTCCCGCCGCTACAAGACGCTCATGCGCTACAAGGCGCTCGCGGACAAGTTCCTCCGCGTCTGCGGGCTTCTGGAGCCTTGGACCGCCGAGGATCTCCTCCCACCGGACCCCGCCACGAAGGCGACACACCCCGCCACGGCGCCCTCCCCTCGCGGCAGGGCGCCCGCGAAAGCGGGGAAGACGGCGCAGGAGCTGCTGCGGGACTTCCGCACGCTGAAGGGGCTGGACGACGAGGTGTGGCGACGGCTCGGGCTCGTGCGGATGAGCCGCGGAGCAAGGCGGGACGCCTCGTAGGAACGAGAACGCCACGCAACAGCGAACAGGTAAAAACGAACAGCGAACAACGAGCCGTTTAGGCGAGGAGAAATAGGTCGATGCAAAGGCGAAGAATGCAATGGGAAGAAGAAGTGAGAATTCGGGAAAAGGCCGGGATTTCGGCGGGTTGCGGAGCGAGGAGGCTTCTGGTATCCTCTCCCGCATGACGTCTCCCCCGGCAGACACCATCCCGCCTCCCCCCGCGACGGGGGATGCTCCCGCGACGGCACCGATCCCGGTGCCGGGGACGGATTGCGCAGGCGCCCCGCCGGAGGACCTCCTCGTCCTCTCGGGCGCCGGCGCCCTCCCCCGCCTCGTTCTGGAGGGCGCGCGCGCCGTCGGCGTTCCGCGGCTCGGGGCGCTCGGACTTCGCGGCACGACCCCGAAGGCGACCCTCGCCCTCGCGGACTGGCGGGAACGGATCTCGATTTCGTCGATCTCCGGCTTCCGCGCCGCGATCAAGGCGTCCGGCTTCCGCAACGTGATCCTCGCCGGGCAGATCAACCCCCTCTCCTTCTTCCGCGCCGCGTTCGACCCGGAGCTCACGGCGATCCTGGCCTCCCTCCGCGTCCACAACGCCCATACGATCTACGGCCGCCTGATCGAGGAGATCGAGGCCCTCGGCGCGAAGGTCCTCCCGTCCTCGCTCTTCCTCGGCGCCCATATCCCAGCGCCCGGGCTCCTCACGCGGCGCGGCCTTTCGGACGCGGAGCGGTCCGACCTAGAGTACGGCTCCCGGATCGCGATGTCCGTCTGCGACCTCGACATCGGGCAGACGGTGGTCGTGAAGGACGGCGTCGCGCTCGCGGTCGAGGGCTTCGACGGCACCAACTCGACGATCCTCCGCGGCGGCCGCATCGCCCGCCGCGGCGCGATGGTCGTCAAGGTCGCCAAGCACGGCCACGACATGCGGTTCGACATCCCCGCCGTGGGGCTCCGCACCCTGAAGGTGATGCGAAGGGCCCGCTGCACGGCGCTCGCCGTCCAGGCGGGGCGGACGCTCTTCGTCGACCTCCCCGCCGTGGTCCGCGAGGCCGACCGCCGCAACCTCGCGATCGTCGCCTTCGACTCGGGCCCCCCCCCCGCCCCCCGCCTCCGCCCCCGTCCTCCCCGCCGCGCGCCCCGCCGCCGCCCCTTCCGCATGAACGCCCCCTCCGCCCCCCTCGTGCGCGCCGTCCATGGCGTCGCCGAAACGCAGGCCTTCGCCCGCTCCCTCGCCGCCGCGTTCGGCCCCTCGGCCCGCTACGCGCTGGAGGGGGACCTCGGCGCGGGCAAGACCTGCTTCGTGCAGGGGCTCTGCGAGGGGCTGGGAATCCGGGCCGCGGTCTCGTCCCCGACCTTCGCCATCGCGAACGAGTACCTCGACGACGCGTCCGGCCGTCGCCTCGTCCACCTCGACCTCTACCGCCTTTCCGGGCCGGACGAGCTGGACTCGATCGGCTGGGACGACTATCTCGACGCGGGCGACCCGATGGCCGTCGAATGGCCCGAACGCGCCGCCGGCCGCCTGCCGCCGGACGTCGTCCGCGTCCGCATCGCCCCGGGCCCGGGGCCGGACGACCGGACGATCGAGGTCTCGCCGCCGCCCCCGGCGCCGCAGCGCATCCCCGCATGAGCGAAGAGGACTTCCAGCGCGCCCTCGCCGCGTTCGACCCCGACCGCCTTCCGGACGGCGCCGTCGTCCTGCAGCGCGGCCGCAACCTCACCGTCCGCCTCCCGCTCGCGGGGGCCGACGCGGTCGTGAAGCGCTTTCCGCCCCCCTCTCCCCTCCGCGCCCTCGCGGACCGCCTCTCGGGCCGCCTCCCCAAGGCGGAACGCGCGTACCTCGCCGCCCGCCGCATCCACGAGCGCCTCCCCGGCGCCACCCCCGAGCCCCTCGCCCGCATCGCCCCGCGCGGCGGCGCGGGGCTCCTCGCGACGCGCTACGAGCCCGGACTCGTCTCCTTCACCGCCCGCCTCGCCGCGCTCTACCGCGCGGGCGGCCCCTGCCCCGCGCTCATCGCCCTTCTGGAGCGCGTCGCCGCCGCCTGCCGCGGCCTCCACGACGCCGGCTTCGTCCACCTGGACCTCGGCAACCAGAACATCCTGCTCGCGCCCGACGGCCGCATCCTCTTCGTCGACCTTAACCGCGGCCGCATCCTCCCGGGCCCCGTCCCGACGCGCCTCCGCGCCCGCGACCTCTCGCGCATCGCGCTGCCCTCCGACTTCCTCCGCGTCTTCTTCGAGATGTACTGGCGCGCCCCCCCGCCCCCCGGCTTTCTCGAGGACGAACGCCGCTTCCGGCGCGCCTTCGCGCTGCACTCCGCCACGCGCGGTCTCCGCCACCCGTTCCGGCCGCGCGCCGCCTCGCCCGAGCCCGCCTACCCGCCTCCGCAGGACATCTGGATCTGGGACACCAAGTCGGAGCAGGCCGTTCCCGCCCTCCGTCCGCGCGACCGCCGCCGCCACCAGTCCGTCACCCGCGTCCTCGCCCCCCTCGCCGCCCTCCTCCGCCTCGGCCCCGCGGCTCGCCGCCAGGCCCGACGTCTCGCCGTCGTCGCCTTCGGCCGCCCCGTGACCGGTCTCGGCTCCCGCGTCTTCGTCTCCCTCTCGGGCGACCCCGACCGCACCGCCGGCGAGCTCGCCCGCCTCGAGCGCCTCCCCTTCGCCGGCGTCCACCTGCGCCTCTACGCCCACGAGCCGGCCGGCGCCACGGACGCCCGGATCGACCTGGCGCGCCGCCTCGCCGCGCTCGGCCGCCCCGTCGCCGTCTCCCTCGTCCAGTGCCGCGCCTCCGTCCTCGACCCCGACGGCTGGACCGCCTTCTGCGAACGCGTCCTCTCCGCCCTCGGCGACCTCGGCGGCCGCCTCGCGTGGTGCGAATACCTCCACGCCGTCAACCGCGTCAAGTGGGGCCTCTGGACCTTCCGCGAGCTCGCCCTCCTCCTCGGCCGCCTTCCCGCCCTGCGCCGCCGCTTCCCCGCCGTCCCGTTCCTCGCGCCCTCCGTCATCGACTTCGAGTGGGACTACTTCGCCGCCGCGCTCCGCCTCCTCCCCGCCCCGGCGCCGGGCGACCCGCCGCTCGCCGGCGCCTCCGCGGAGCTCTACGTGGACCGCCGCGGCGCCCCCGAGCGCCGCCAGGGCCGCTTCGACGCCGTCGGCAAGCTCGCCGCCCTCCGCGCGTTCGCCGAGGCCCGCCCCGACGCCCTCGCCGACCGCCTCGTCGTCACGGAGTTCAACTGGCCGCTCGCCGGCACCGGCGAATGGTCCCCCGTCGGCTCCCCCTACGTCTCCCCCGGACCCCGCACCGGAGACCCCTCCGTCTCCGAGGCCGACGCCGCCGCGTACACCGTCCGCTACCTTCTGCTCGGACTCTGCTCCGGCATGGCCGACGCCATGACGGTCTGGTCTCTCGCCGCCCACGGCTTCGGCCTCGTCGACCCCGGCACCGCCCCCGGCGCCCCCTGGCGCAACCGTCCCGGCTTCGACGCGCTGCGGACCCTCCTCGAGACGCTCGGCTCCGCCGCCTTCGCCTCCGCCCCGCTCCGCGGCGGCCCCGACGGCGTCTGGGCCCTGCGCTTCCTCGACTCCGCCGGCGCCCCGATCGCCGTCGCCTGGAACGCCTCCGGCGCCCCCGCCGACCCGCCCGCCGCGGACGTCCTCGGCTTCGTCCCCGCCGGCGCGCTCGACATGCTCGGCAACCCCGTCATGCCCTTCGCGACGCTCGCCGGCGCCCCCGTCTACTACCTGCCCCGTCCCCGATGGAATCCCCCGCCACCACCCTCGGCCGCCTCGGCGAACGCGCCCTGATCGCCCGCCTCCGCCCCTCCCTCCCCTCCCGGCCCGACCTCCTCCTCGGCGCCGGCGACGACTGCGCGCTCGCCGCCCCGCCCGCCCCCGGCGAAGACCTCGTGCTCAAGTCCGATCCCGTCCGCGAGGGCCACCACTTCCTCCCCGGCACCGACCCGCTCCGCGTCGGCCGCAAGGCCCTCGGCCGCGTCCTTTCCGACTTCGCCGCCATGGGCGCCGAGCCCCGCTGGGCGCTCGTCGACCTCGTCGCGCCCGCCTCCATCCCCGTCGCCGACGTCGAGCGCCTCTACGAGGGCCTCGCCGGCCGCGCCCGCGAGTTCGGCGTCGCGCTCGCGGGCGGCGACACGTCCCGCGGCGACGCCCTCGAGCTGCACATCTTCTGCGCCGGCGCCGTCCCCCGCGGCGAGGCCATGCTCCGCTCCGCCGCCCGCCCCGGCGACGGGCTCTGGGTCACCGGCTCCCTCGGCCGCTCCTTCGAGTCCGGCCGCCACCTCGACTTCGTTCCCCGCCTCCGCGAGGGCGCCTGGCTCCGCGCGCGCGGCCGCCGCGCCTGCATCGACATCTCCGACGGCCTCGCCTCCGAGCTGCGCCACCTCGCCCGCGAATCCGCCGTCCGCCTCTCCGTCGACCCCGCCGCCGTCCCCCTCTCGCCCGTCTGCGAGGCCGCCCCCGACCCGGTCGCGCACGCCTTCGGCGACGGCGAGGACTTCGAGCTGCTCTTCACCGTCCCGCCCGCCGACGCCGACTTCGCCGACGACTTCCGCCGCGCCTTTCCCGCCACCCGATGCACGCGCATCGGCACCGTCGGCGAACCCCTCCCCGGCGGTCTCGTCCTCCTCGGCGAAGGCCCCGACGCCCGCGAGCTCCCCGAGGGCGGCTTCGACCACTTCGCCCCCTCCGCGCCCGCCTCGGAACGGGACGCCCCGGCATAGGCGGACCACTACGCCCGCGTCGCCGCCCGCCCGCCCCGCGCGAGGCTAGGCGGAGCGGCGTCGCCGCGGACCTCGACGCCTGCGGACGAGGCCGAGCCGTCGGTGCAGCTCGTCGTCGAGCGCGCGGAGGGTCGGCCGGGGCAACGCGGCGAGGAGCGCCGCCGCCTCCCGCCGGGGCTTCGCGAGCGCGACCCGACGGGCGCGGGCGGACGCCGGGCGCCCCGGCGCGCGGATGGCGAGGAGTTCCTCCGCCGTGCCGGGCTCGTCGAGCCCGCACGCGAGGCGGAACCTCTCCGCAAGGCGCTTGTACGTCATCAGTACCTTGTAGTGCGGCAGAAGTTCGGGCGCGTTCTCCGCGAGCCATCCGCGGATGCCGGGCGCGCGCCCGACGATCATCCCGTCGGCGTCGCGCTGATACGAGGCGTCGACCGCGGGCTCGAGGTCGGCCACGAGCGAGCCGAGCAGGATGCGCTCGGAGAGCGAGTCGCGGGAGCGCTCCCATGCGGCGAGAAGCGCTTCGGGCGAGGGCGGCGGGAAGACGGAGGCCGTGCGGCGGCGGCGCAGTGCGCGGCGGCGGCGGGCGTCCGTGGCGAGGGCGCGCGCCCGGCCGCGGGCCTGGGCGCGGGAGAGAAGATGGCCGAGGCCGAGCCCGAGACAGGAGAGAGCGAGAAGGCCGAGCGTGACGGGCC
>CAMOEO010000205.1 GCA_946612175.1 uncultured Verrucomicrobiota bacterium | reverse complement strand
TTCAACCCCTTCAACCCGATGGAACCTGACGACAGCGAGCGGCGAAGCCGCGACACCCGGCCGCAGCCGGCGCGGCGCGAGCCGAGCCGTGCAAGGCCGCCGGAGCCCGCCCCGATCCTCCTCCTCGGCCTCGCCGACGCGGAGCTCGAGCGCGAGATGCGCCGCGCGATCCCCGGCCGGCCTCTCGTCGCGGCCCGTTCGCGCCGGGAGGCGCGCGCGGCCGTGCTCGCCGGCCCCGCGCCGGCCCTCGTCCTGCTCGACGCCGACGCCGTCGGGCGCGCGGCCGCCGCGGCGCTCTGCCGCCGCCTGCGGCTCGCCGAGGCCCGCGCCGGCTCGCCCCGGGCCCACATCGAGCTCCGGCTGCGCGACCTTTCGCCGCGCGCCGTCCGCGCCGCCCTCGCCGCGGGCGCGGACGAGGTCCGCCCGCCGCTTCCCGCCGCCGCCCTCGCCGCGCTGCTCGCCGCCAAGGCGCCGCCCGTCCCCGCGGACGACCCCGACGCCGCGGACGACGTCCGCATCGACCCCGCCACGGGCGAGGCGCTCCTCGCGGGACGGCCGCTCGCGCTCACCGAATCGGAGGCCGCCGCGCTGCGCGTCCTCGTCGCGTGGAACGGCCGCCCCCGCACCCGCTGGCAGCTCCTGCGCGACCTGCGCGGGGACGCCGCCGCGAGCGCGCAGCTGCGCGCCGTCGACAGCCTCGTCGCCGACCTGCGCGCCAAGCTCGGCCCGGCCGCGTGGCGCCTCGAGACCGCCTGGGGCGTCGGCTACCGCTGGAACGCCGCCCCCGACCGCGCCGCGGACCGCGCGGCCGCGGCAGGCCGAGCCCGCCATCGCCTCGCCGCCGCGGGTACCCTTGGCGCCCTCCTCCTCGCCGTCGCCGCGCACCACGCCCTCTTCCGCCCCCCGCCCGCGCCCGTCGAACATGCGTCCGGCGAGGTTGCCGCGAAGCGTCCGCCCGACGAACGTGCCGTGGGCGCGTCCTCACCTTCGGCCGCGGACGCAGGCCATCCGCAAGGTCGGGACGTTTCCACGAAACGTCCGTCCGCGCCCGACCCCGCCGTCCTCGCCCTGCGGGCGGCCTTCGCCCTTCCGGAGGACACGCCCCCCGCCGTCGGCATCGCCGTCCGCCCCGCCTCGGACCTGCTTACCTTCTCCGCCCCGCCGCCCGACGACTACCGCCTCTGACCGCACCCCGCCACGCCCGGGCGCGGCGAGGCCGCCGCCCGCCGCGGATCGCCTTTCCCGGCGCCGCAGCCGCGACACCGGGCGGGCGGCGGGAGGGCCCGCTGCGTTCGTGAGGTTCACTTGACTTGAAACCCGAAATACGGCAGAGTTTGCGTCATGCGAAACGCCCCGTCCGTTCTCTCCCTTCTCCGCTCGCGCCTCGTCTTCGCCGACGGCGGCTTCGGCTCGCTCCTCATCGAGCGCGGCTTCCCGGGGGGCATCCCCGAGGAGTGGAACCTCTCGCACCCGGACGCCGTGGAGTCGATCCACCGCGACTACTTCCGCGCGGGATCCGACTACGTCCATGCCAACACGTTCGGCTCGAACCGCGTGAAGCTCGCCGCCGAGGGGCGCGACGCCGCCGCGCTCGCCGCGCGCTTCACCGCCGCCGGCGTCGCCGCCGCGCGCCGCGCCCGCGACGCCGCCGGCCGCGGCTTCGTCGCGCTCGACGTCGGTCCCACCGGCAAGCTCCTCGCCCCGCTCGGCGACCTCGCCTTCGAGGACGCCGTCGACGCGTTCGCCGAGCAGGTGCGCGCCGGCGCGGAAGCGGGCGCGGACCTCGTCTCGATCGAGACGATGGGCGACATCCTCGAGCTCAAGGCCGCCGTCCTCGCCGCGAAGGAGAACTGCGCCCTCCCGGTCTTCGCCACGGTCGCGTTCGGCGAGAACGGCCGGCTCCTCGGCGGCGCCGACCCCGCCGCGGTGGTCGCGCTGCTGGAGGGCCTCGGCGTCGACGCCCTCGGCCTCAACTGCGGGCTCGGCCCCGACGCCGCCGCGCCGATCGCCGCGGAGATGGCGCGGCTCTCGTCGATCCCCGTGATCGTGAAGCCCAACGCGGGCCTGCCGCGCGTCGACGCCGGCCGCACGGTCTACGACGTCGGCCCGGAGGCCTTCGCCGCGCGCATGGCGGAGATCGCCCGCGGCGGCGCGCGCGTCCTCGGCGGCTGCTGCGGCACCACGCCCGCGCACGTCGCCGCGCTGCGCCGCGCCTGCGAGGGCGTCGCGCCCGTCCCCGTCGCGCGCAAGGCGCGCACGGTCGTCTCCTCCGCGACGCACGCGGTCGAGCTCTGCGACGAACGGCCGGCGATCGTCGGCGAGCGCATCAACCCCACCGGCAAGAAGCGCTTCCAGCTCGCGCTGCGCGAGGGCGACTTCCCCTACGTCCTGCGGCAGGCGCTCGCGCAGCAGGAGGCCGGCGCGCACGTGCTCGACGTGAACGTCGGCGTCCCGGGCCTCGACGAGAAGGCGCTCCTGCCGCGCGCCGTGCGCGAGATCCAGGCCGTCGTCGACCTCCCGCTGCAGCTCGACACCTCCGACCCCGCCGCGATGGAGGCCGCGCTTCGCGTCTACGCGGGCAAGCCGATGGTGAACAGCGTGAGCGGCAAGGCCGCGTCGCTCGAGACCGTCCTGCCGCTCGTGAAGAAATACGGCGGCGTCGTGGTCGGGCTCTGCCTCGACGACGCCGGCATCCCCGAGACCGCCGAGGGCCGCCTCGAGGTCGCGCGCCGGATCGTCGGCGAGGCCGAGGCGCGCGGCATCGACCGCCCAGACGTCGTAATCGACCCGCTCTGCCTCGCCGTGAGCGCCGACCCGCGCGCGGCGGACGTCACGCTGCGCGCCGTCCGGCGGATCCGCGACGAGCTCGGCGTCGGGTGCGTCCTCGGCGTCTCCAACGTCTCCTTCGGCCTCCCGCGCCGCGAGACCGTCAACGCCGCCTTCTTCCTCCTCGCCCTCCGCGCGGGCCTCACCGCGGCGATCGTGAACCCGCAGAGCGCCCCGATGATGGACGCCTACGAGACCTATCGCGCGCTCCTCGGCCTCGACCCGCACTGCGAGACGTATATCCGGACGCACCCGCCGATCCCGGCGGGTGCGTCCGAGGTCTCAAGTCTCAAGTCGCAAGTCGCAAGCAAGAAAGGTCGCGATTGGATCTGCGACCCGCGACCTGCGACCTGCGACCCTGCAGGCGGAACGCCGCTGCAGGCCGCGGTCCGCCGCGGCATCGCGGCCGAAGCCGCGAAGCTCGCGGCGGAGGCGCTCGCCGCGGGCGAGGCGCCGCTCGCGCTCATCGACGGCTCGATCGTGCCGGCGCTCGACGAGGTCGGGAGGCGCTTCGAGGAGGGGACGCTCTTCCTGCCGCAGCTGCTCGTCGCGGCGGACGCCGCCTCGGCGGCCTTCGAGGAGATCAAGAAGGCGCTCGCCGCGCGCGGCGCGGCGCGCGAGAGCGCGGGGCGGGTCGTCCTCGCGACCGTGAAGGGCGACGTCCACGACATCGGCAAGAACATCGTGAAGGCCCTGCTGGAGAACTACGGCTTCGACATGGTCGACCTCGGCAAGGACGTCCCGCCGGAGCGCGTTGTCGAGACCGCGAAGCGCGAGGGCGTGCGGCTCGTCGGGCTCTCCGCGCTCATGACCACGACCGTCCCGGCGATGGAGGAGACGATCCGCCTCCTCCATGCCGAGTGCCCGGACTGCAAGGTCATGGTCGGCGGCGCCGTCCTCACGCAGGAGCACGCCGACCGCATCGGCGCGGACTTCTACTCCAAGGACGCGATGGGCTCCGTGCGCTACGCGCAGTCGCTCTTCGCGCCTTGAAGAAAACGGCGGGTGCGCCTATAATCCGCGCCCCGTGAAAGCGAAAGGAACGCCCCGATGAAATGCCCCTCCTGCGGAGAAGACGACGACAAGGTCCTGGAGAGCCGCGCCGTGCGCGGCGGCGCCGCGATCCGGCGGCGCCGCGTGTGCCTGCGGTGCGGGCACCGCTTCACGACCTACGAGGAGGTGCTGCGCGACTCGATGATGGTCGTCAAGCGCGACGGGCGGCTGGAGGAGTTCAGCCGCGCGAAGCTCGAGAACGGCATCCAGCGCTCGTGCCTCAAGCGCCCCATCTCGCTGCAGCGGATCGGGACCATCGTCGACCGCATCATCGAGGACCTCGAGACGCGCTACGAGCTGGAGATCCCCGCGCAGGCGATCGGCGACACGGTGATGGCGGAGCTGCTCAAGCTCGACGAGGTGGCCTACGTGCGGTACGCCTCGATCTACCGGCACTTCGAGAACCTCGAGCAGTTCGTCTCCGAGGTGCGCGGGCTCCGCGCGGGCGAGCAGCCCGGCGCGCGGGGGCCGGAGGCGGACGCCCCGGCGCCGTAGCGGCGGGGAAGGGGAGGGGAGGCGCCATGGAAGGCTGGACCGGCGAATCGCGCAACGAGGGGCCGCGGCGGTGGTTCGGCCGCCGGCGGCGGCGCGGCGCGGCGTCCGATCCGGACGACCGCTTCCTCGAGCTCTTCTCGACCGGCTCGCGCGCGTTCGGCTTCGCGGGGCGGCGGCGCCGCCGGTCCGACCCGCGGATCGTGCTCGGCCTGGCGCTGGCGCTCGCGGCGGTCTGGCTGCTCTTCCGCTAGCGCGCCCCCGCGGCGAGCGCGAAGGTCGCGGAGAGGCCGAAGACGGCGGCGGTCTCGACGCGCAGGACGCGCGGGCCGAGCGTGACGGGGACGGCGCAGGGCAGGGCGAGGGCGGAGGCGAGCTCCTCCGGGGCGAAGTCACCCTCGGGGCCGACGAGCCAGCCGACGGGGCCGGCGCGGAGGGCGTCGCGGCGGGCGAGCAGCTCGTCGCCGAGCGGGCGCGCGCCGGGGGCGAGGGAGCCGACGAAGACCGGGCCGCCGAGCGCGCGCATCGCGTCGAGGGCGCCGGCCCAGTCGACCGCGGGCGCCAGGTCGGTCAGGAAGCCGCCGCCCGACTGGCACAGCGCGGCCTCGAGGAGGCGGCGCCAGCGCTCGGGCGCCTCGCCGCGCCGGACGCGGGCGACGACGCGCGCGGAGAGGACGGGGACGACGCGCCCGACGCCGAGTTCGCCGGCCTTCTCGAGGAGCCAGTCCATGCGCGCGGGCTTGGCGATGCACTGGAACAGGACGATGCGCGCGGGCGGGGGCGGGAGCGAGAGGACCTCGCCGAGCCGCTCCACCAGGACCTCGCGGCGGGAGACGGCGGCGACGCGGGCGTCGCGCGCGGCGCCGCGGCCGTCGACGAGGCGGAGCGCCTCGCCGGGACGGGCGCGCAGGACGTCTCGCAGGTGGTGGGCCTCGGCCTCCCCGAGCGCGACGGGGCCCGCGCCCGCGAGGATTTCGGTCGGAACGATCGTGCAGTGCATGGGCGCGATTATAGGCGAAGGGCCGCGCGGATGCAAAGTTGGACCTTCCCCACTTTTGGCGCCGCGCCGTCGCGGAGGCCCGCAAACCGCGTCTTAGCGCCGTTGCGCAGGTGAAATGCGCCCGGCATCGGCGCGGCCGCCGCAGCCCCCGTCGCCGTCGCACGCCGTCCGCGCGCCCCGCCATGCTACCGCAGGAGGGGGCAGGATCCTGCGCGAGACCACGGCGGCCAGACCTCCGGCCCATTCCACCGCGTTTCCACGGCCTTGCACATCACCGAATTCTACACGTGATTCACCGCTATGGAAGCGGAGAATCACACAAGTTTCAAATACGGTCGGCGAATGGGGGGGGCGATGCGCAGCGAAGCAAGCATCGAACCCCTGGCCTTGCCTATAACTGT
>CAMOEO010000204.1 GCA_946612175.1 uncultured Verrucomicrobiota bacterium | reverse complement strand
GGCAGGTCGAGGCGGTTGTCGAGGATGATGTCGGGCTGCAGCCTGCGCACGAGCTTCACGAGCTTCTCGCTCTCCCAGTCGGCGCGGCCCTTGCCGCGCGTGCCGTTGAGCTCGTCGTTCGGGTAGGAGAAGTCGAACCAGAGGATGTCGATCTTGCCGTAGTTCGTGAGCAGCTCCGTCACCTGGTCGCGCATGTACTTGGCGTACTTGCGGATGTCGCGCTTTTTGTTCATCTCCGCGATCTCCGCGGCGGGGCGGTTGCGCAGCGGATGCTTCGGGTCGATCGGGAACTGCGGGTGGTGCCAGTCGAGGAGCGAGTAGTAGAAGCCGATGCGGAGGCCCTCGGCGCGGAAGGCGTCGACGATCTCGCGAAGGAGGTCTCGTTTCGCGGGCGTGTTCGGCGCCTTGTAGTCGGTGAACTTGGAGTCCCAGAGGCAGAAGCCCTCGTGGTGCTTCGTGGTGATGACGAGGTACTTCATGCCGGCGGCCTTCGCGGCGCGGGCCCACGCCTTCGCGTCGAGGAGGTCCGGGTCGAACCGCTCGAAGTACTTGCGGTAGTCCTCGGGCGCGATCTGCTCGTTGTGCTGGACCCATTCGTGGCGGGCGGGCATCGCGTAGAGGCCCCAGTGGATGAACATGCCGAAGCGGGCTTCGACGAACCAGTCGGTGCGGGAGGGTTTCTTTTTCATGGGAGTCGGGGAGGAAGGGGGCAACGGCGGGAGTATCGCACAACCCCCCGGCGATTTCAAGGGGCGGAGGAGGGGTCCTCGCGGCGGGAGGGCTCCAGAGCGGAAGCGACCGAAAGGGCCGCCTCCAGGGGATCCCATGCGATCTCGGGGTAGGTCCGGAGCGCGTCGAACGGCTCGGCCGCGCAGCGCAGGAAGGATTCGGAGCGGATGGAGAGGACGGCCCGGAGCTCGGTCCGGCCCGGGGCGAACGCGACGGGCTCGAAATCGGTCTCCTGGCCTTCGAAGATGCGCGGCGGGACGGAATCGGGCGTCCTTTCCAAGGGAAGCGGGAGGGCGACCGTGTAGCGGCCGGGCGGGAGCCAGACGGGGAATTCCTGCCCGGGGAAGACGAAGGCGGGTCCGAAGCGGAGGAGGGAGAAGTCGCGGAGGATGTCCAGGGGGACGCCCCGGACGGTCCGGGGGGCGCCGTCCGCCCCCTCCGCGAACGCGCGCGCGGCCGCGGCGGCGTCGCGCGCCGCGGCGGACCACTCCTCCCGCGGCGCGACGCCGAGGCGGGACGCGGCGAGGAACGCCTCGACCTTCGCCGCCGCGTCGAGGGGGGCCTTCCTCTCCGCCCTCGAAAGCAGGTCGAGGGCCCTTTCGGGGGAGCCGCCCAGGCGGAGAAGCATCGCGGCCTCGGCGGGATCGGAGGCGAGGGCGGCCGCGCAGAGCTGGGACTGGTCGTCGCCGCGCATGCGGACGCGGGCGGAAGGGAACGCCTCGGCCCGGCCGAGGAAGCGCGCGAGCGGACCGGGGAGGGCGGGGCGCCATTCGGCGACGGCCGGAACGTCGCGGCGCACGACGGAGGACGCCGGGCGGAACGGGGCCTCGCAGAGGATCCGCGCCTCGCCGTCGCCGGAGAGCATCCGCGTCACGAGCCAGCGCGGGCCGGTCGGAACGGCATGCACAACGCCGCGCTTTCCGACGACCGGACGGGCCCGGATCGCGCCGACGCCCGGCGCCCCCTCGGCATCGTAGAGGCCGGCCCCGTGGGGGAGGAGGGAGAGGGGGCGCGGGAAGCAGACCGGGAGGTCGACGGCGCCCTCCGTCCGCGGGAGCAGGGCGCAGAGCCGGACGTCGGGCTGGGCGAAGGTCGGGCGCTGCACGCCGGGGGCGACGCGCCACCGCCGGATCTCGAAGGTCTCCCGCCCCCACGCCTCGAGGTTCTCGCGCGTCGACGCGCGGAGGCGTCCGGTGCGCAGGTCGCGGACGGGGAGGCGCCCCTCGAACCCGACGTTCTCCACATAGTACCGCGGAAGGCCCTCCCCGTCCCGGATCGAGAGCCATCGGTACGGAAAGGCCTGCATCGGCCGGCAGTCGAAGGGGAGGCTTCGGGCGACGTTCTCGACGTAGCGGTCGAATCCGACGGTCGTTTGGCGGGGGACGGAGGCCAGCAGGAAGTTCTGCGCCTCGACGCGGGTGTCGCGGCCGCGGAAGCAGGACGACATCCCGGCGGCGCGCACGGCGCCGTCCGCGAGGGCGATCGCGCCCGCAACGCCGCAGGCGGCCGCGGCGACGCGGAGCGCGCGGGAGGGGGGCGGAGCGGCCCTGCGGCGACGCAGCCACCATTCGAGGGGGAGCCCGGCGCCGAGCGCGAGGAGGACCGGAACGGGAAGCAGCTCCTGGCTCCGGATGAACGGAAATCCGAGGATGGCGAACGGAAGGAAGATCGGGAGCAGGGCGGGGGCGCCCGCCGCCTGCCGGCGGAACGCCTTCCGGAACCAGAACGACCAGGCGAAGGCGCCCCAGAGCAGGGGAAGCGCGCCCATGCGGGCGAACTCCCGCGCGAGCTGGGACGTTCGGAGCACGATCGCGCCCCGGCGGTCGTAGGTTCCGCCCAGGTTCGCCAGGATCTCCGCGTAGGTGCGGTCGGACGCGTGGCGGAGGGCCGCGAGGTACCAGTCGGGCGCGAGGAGGAGCGCGGGCGTCCCTTCGGCGAATCCCGCCGCCGCCGCCAGGAGGGACAGGACGGCGAGCCCGGCGGCGAACGCGGCGCGGCGGGAGCGGGATCCCGGGAGGCGGACGGCGACCGCCGCGGAAAGGGCGAGGCACCAGAGGGCGAGGGGGGCGAGGGAAAACTTGCAGGCGGCGGCGAACCCGGCGGAAAATCCGGCCACGACGACGAGCGTCGGAGAGGCCTTTCGGATGGCACGCGCGGAAATCCAGGCGAAGAACGCCAGGGAGACGACGAGGCCCATGTCCGTTTCGCAGTAATGGACGAACTCGATCGGTCCGGCGGCGGCGAAGAAGAACAGGCCCGACAGGAAGGCGGCGCAGGGGCGCATGCCCGCCTCGAGGCAGGCGAGGTAGACGAAGAGGGCGGAAAGCGCGTACAGCCAGGCGTTGAAGTCGCGGCCGTCCTGGATCCTTCGATTGAAGAGGCCCTCGACCGCGTCGGGGTCGCGGGGTCGGAACGAGGAGCCGATCGCCGTGTCGACGATGCCGTCCTGCGTCAGGTGGCGCCGGAGGAGGCGGGAGGGCTTTTTCGTCTCCTTGCGCTCCGGGGCGGCGTCCTCCTCCGGGGGGGCGTCGGCGGCGTCCTCCTCCGGGCGGGCGTCGGCGTCCGGGCGGGGGGCGCGGGCGTACGGGCACCCGTGGAGGCGATGCAGCTCGTACCAGCCGCCGGGATAGGCGCGGTCGGTGATGTAGCCGCTTTCGGCCACCTGGCGGAACCAGCGGGCGATGGACGCCTCGTCGGGATGGAACCGGACGCTCCAGCGCAGGCCCGCGGTGGCGATCCAGCCGGCGGCCGCAAGGAGAACGGCCGCGAAAAGGGCGGCGGAGGCGAAGCGCCGCAGCGCGGGTCGGGGAATCCCGGGGCGACGAGGGGCGGCCCCGTCGGCGGACGGCGATGCGGAGTCGGATCGATCGGTCATGGTTCGGGCTTCCCGGAGGAGGGGCCTCCCCGTCGGCGCGGGAGGACCGGGGTCAGGAGCGGGCGCGGCGGGCGGCGACGACGGGGGCGAGGCGCGCGCGCATCTCGCGAAGGAGCGTCTCCGTCGTGGGCCAGTCGATGCAGGCGTCGGTCACGGAGAGGCCGGGGCGGAGCTCGCGGATGTCCTTGGGAATCTTCTGGGAGCCCCATTCGAGGAAGCTCTCCAGCATGGCGCCGCGGATGGAGTCGTTGCCGGCCTCGATCTGGGAGACGACGTCGCGGAGGACGTCGCCCTGCTCCTCGGGGCGCTTGTGGGAGTTGGCGTGGGAGCAGTCGATGACGATGCCCGCGGGGAGGTGGGCGGCGCGGAGGCGGCGTTCGCATTCCGCGACGTGGGAGGCGTCGAAGTTGGGCTCGCGGCCGCCGCGCAGGACGACGTGGACGTAGGGGTTGCCGGCGGTGGAGAAGACGGCGGGGAGGCCGTCCTCCGTCACGCCGAGGAAGTGGTGCTGGCCGAGGGCGGAGGCGATGCCGTTCACGCAGGCGTCGAGGGAGCCGTCGGTGCCGTTCTTGAAGCCGACGGGGGTCGAGAGGCCGGAGGCGATCTCGCGGTGGGTCTGGGCCTCGGCCGTGCGGGCGCCGATGGCGGTCCAGCAGATCAGGTCGCCGATGTACTGGGGGGTGAGGGTGTCGAGGATCTCGGTGGCGGCCGGAAGGCCGAGCTCGGCGATCGAGACGAGGAAGCGGCGGGCGAGGCGGAGGCCGTCCTCGATGCGGAAGGTGTCGTTGAGGTAGGGGTCGTTGATGAGGCCCTTCCAGCCGAGGACGGAGCGGGGCTTCTCGAAGTAGACGCGCATGACGACGAGGACCGTGTCGGCGACCTCGTCGGCGAGTGCGCGGAGGCGGCGGGCGTACTCGGTGGCGCCCTCGAGGCTGTGGATCGAGCACGGGCCGACGATGGCCAGGAAGCGGGGGTCGTCGCGGTCGAGGATGCGCTCGATGGCGCGGCGGCCGGCCTGGACGGTGCGGACGGCGAGGGGGGTCTCGGGGATCTGCGCGCGGAGCTCCGCGGGGGTGGCCAGCGTCCGGATCGACCGGATGTTGACGTTCTCGAGGGCGGGGTTGCTCATCGATTTCCCGGGGCGGGATCCTTGCGGAGGGCCTCCAGCAGCGCGGCGGGGTCCTCGGCGCGGACGAGCGCCTCGCCGACGAGGAAGCGGGTGAGGCGGGGGGAGGAGGCGCGGACGGCGTCGATGTCGGCGCGGGACGAGATGCCGGACATGCAGACGAGGGCGGTGGTCTCGGGGAACATCGCGGCGATGCGCGCGGGGCGGGAGAGGTCGGTCTCGAAGGTCGTGAGGTCCCGGCTGTTGACGCCGACGAGGCGCAGGGCGTTCGGCGCGTCGGCGCCGATGCGGAGTGCGCGCTCGGCGTCGCGCTCGTTCCAGACCTCGGTGAGGACGTCGAGGCGGAGGCTCTCGGCCGCGTCGAAGATCTGGCGCAGCGTCGTGTCGTCCTCCACGGCGCGGACGATGACGAGGATCGCGTCGGCGCCGGTGCCGTAGGAGCGGGGGACCTGGTAGGGGTCGATGATGAAGTCCTTGCGGAGGACGGGGAGCTTGACGGCCTCGCGGACGGCCTGGAGGTCCTCGACGGAGCCGTGGAAGAAGTTGCGCTCGGTGAGGACGGAGACGGCGACGGCGCCGGCCCATTCGTAGTCGCGGGCGAGCTCGGCGGGGTCGAGGTCCTCGCGGATGGAGCCCTTGGAGGGGGAGGCGCGCTTGACCTCGGCGATGATCTTCGTCGTGGTGGAGGAGGAGGAAAGGGCGGCGGTAAAGCCCCGCGGCGTGTCGGGGCGGGCGGCGACGAGGCGCGCCGTGTCGTTGGGGCCGAGCGCGGCCTTCATCGCCTCGTTGCGCTCGCGGACGTCCGCGAGGATCCGGCTGAGAAAATCTTCCATGGTCGTAGCCTTTCGTTTCGGGGTTCGACGGTGCGCGGCCCGGGGGCGCCGCGCGCGCAAACTTCCCCAAGTCTAGCACAAGCGGGGCCGAATGGCAAAGCCGGATTCGCATGCCGGCCGGGCGGGAATCCGACGGTCCGCGGAGGCCGCCGAATCCTGGACATTCCCCACTTTTGCGGCGCCCGGCCCCGGGGCGGAGCGCAGGGGCTC
>CAMOEO010000203.1 GCA_946612175.1 uncultured Verrucomicrobiota bacterium | reverse complement strand
CCCGCCCCCCCCCCCGCCCCCTCCGGCCCCGCCTACACGATGTACCCCGTCCAGGTCGGCGACGTCGCGGGCGCCATCGCCAACAAGCATGGCATGACCCTCGCCGAGTTCGTCAAGCTCAACAACCTCCCCGACCCCAACCACCTCCGCGTCGGCCAGACCGTCAAGGTCGCCGTCGGCCGCCACGCCCTTCCGCCCGGCCCCGCCCCGACGCACCCCGCCGCGCCCGCCCCGGGCGTCTATATCGTCAAGGAAGGCGACAGCTTCTCCTCCATCGCCTCCCGGCACCACATCCCCATCTCCCGGCTCAAGGAACTGAACCCCTCCGTCCGCGACATCGACCGCATCGGCGTCGGCACCCCGCTCCGCGTCTCCGCCTCCGGCGCGATTCCCGCCCCCCAGCGTCCCGTCGCCCCGCCGCCGACCGTCCAGCCCGTCGCGCCCGTCCGCCCCGTCGCCCCGCCGCCCACGCCTGTCGTCGCCCCGCCGACCACGCCTGTCGTCGCCCCGCCGACCACGCCTGTCGTCGCCCCGCCGACCCCGCCTGTCGTCGCCCCGCCGACCCCGCCGAGCACCGTCACCGTCGGCGGCACCGAGACGAAGGTCGACGACATCTTCGAGCGCGGCCTCGTCGGCGCCCGCGACGACGCCGAGGCCAAGGCCCGCGAAGCCCGCGAGAAGGCCGCGAAGGAGGCCGCCGAGGCCGAGGCGCGCGCCCGCGAGGAGGCGAAGAAGGCGGAGGAGTCCGCCGCCGGCGCCGTTCGCTCCGCCGGCGACGCGCTCGCCTCCGACCGCAAGGAGTACGTCGTCGTCGAGGGCGACGACCTCTGGGGCATCTCCGACAACTTCGGCACCAAGCCCATCACCCTCCGCGCCCTCAACCCCGGCAAGGATCTCGGCGACCTCCAGCCCGGCGACCGCATCTTCGTCCCCGCCAACTAGCGCGAAATGCGGATCGCGGGCTACACCCTCCTGCTCTGCATGCTCGCGCTGATGGGGCTCGGCCTCGTCGTGATCACCAGCATCGGCGACGTGCAGGGCGGCCGCCTCTTCGGCGACCCCGACCACTTCTGGCACCACCAGCTGCTGTTCGGGGTCGTCGCGCTGGGCGTCTGCGCCGTCGTCGCCGCCGTCCCGACGCGCCTCTGGTTCCGCCGCGAGGTGGCCTGGGCCATCGTCGCGCTCTCCCTCTTCGGGCTCGTCGCCGTCCACCTTCCCGGCATCGGCCGCACCGCCAACGGCTCCGCCCGCTGGATCCGCCTTCCCGGGCTCCTCGTCCAGCCCTCCGAGTTCATCAAGGTCGGCTCCATGGTCGTCCTCGCCGCGTGGACCGGCGCCCGCGGCCGCGACCTCTCCCGCTTCCGCGAGGGCGCCCTCGTCCCCGCCCTGTGGATCGGCGCCGTCGTGTTCGGCCTCCTGCTCGAGCCCGACCTCGGCTCCTCCCTCATGCTCGCCTTCCTCTCCGGCGTCGTGCTCTACCTCGCCGGGACGCGCTTCTGGCACCTCGTCCTCCTCGCCGTCGTCGCGGCCGTCGCGCTCGGCGGCTTCCTCCTCACCGACGCCAACCGGATGCACCGCGTCACCTCCGTCGTCGCCCGCTACCTGCACGGCGGCGGCAGGGACGACGCCTCCGCCGCCCTCTCCCAGCACGACAAGAACGAGGCGTACCAGGTCGAGATGGGCCTCGCCGCCTTCCGCGCCGGCGGCGTGCGCGGCGTCGGCCTCGGCCGCAGCCTCTTCAAGCAGCGGTACCTCCCCGAGAACCACACCGACTTCATCTTCGCCATGGTCGGCGAGGAGCTCGGCCTCGTCGCCACCACCGCGTGCCTGCTCCTGTTCCTCGCCATGGCCTGCGCCGGCTTCTACCTGGCCTACCGCGCCCCCGACGCGAGCACCTTCGTCCTCGCCGCCGGGCTCTCCCTCCAGCTCTGCTTCTCCGCCGCCGTCAACGTCGCCGTCGTCACCGGCATCGCCCCCACCAAGGGCCTCGCCATGCCCTTCCTCAGCTACGGCGGCTCCAGCCTCATCGTCTGCGCCGCCACCGTCGGCTTCCTCCTCGGCATCGCCTTCCGCCCCGGCGCCCCCCGCGTCCCCGCGCTCCCCGACGACGCCCGCTGCCTCCCCGCCACCGACCTCTGGAACGACTAGCCGCGCCCATGCCCGCCCGCACCGCAGAGGTCCTCGTCCTCGGCTCCGGCACCTCCACCGGGGTCCCGCTCATCGGGTGCACGTGCCCCGTCTGCACCTCCTCCGACCCCCGCGACGTCCGCGCGCGCTGCGGCCTCCACGTCTCCTGCGAAGGCTTCGCGCTGCAGATCGACGTCTCCCCGGACTTCCGCGCCCAGGCGCTACGCTTCGGCGTCTCGCGCGTCGACGCCGCGCTCGTCACGCACTGCCACGCCGACCATGCGCTGGGGCTCGACGACCTCCGCCGCTTCAACACCCTCCAGGGCGCCCCCATCCCCCTCTACGCGCGCCGCACCGCGATGCGCGGCCTGCGCCGTATCTTCGGCTACGTCTTCGAGCCCTCCGACGCCGCGCGCCGCAGCCGCCTCTACCTGCCCCGCCTCGTTCCGCACGCGATCGGCGACGCCCCCGTCCCGATCGGCCCCTTCCTCGTCCGCACCCTCCGCATCCCGCACGGCCCGTCCTTCTCCTGCGCCGTCGAGGTCGCGCTCGACGGCCGCCGCCTCGTCGTCGCCTCCGACTGCTCCCGCGTGACGCCGCCCCTCGCCGCGATGCTCCGCGGCGCCGACCTGGCCTTCCTCGACGGCCTCCGCGACCGCCCCCATTCCGCCCACCTCACCGTGGACGCCGCCGCCGCCGCGCTCCTCGCCTCCGGCTGCCGCCGCGGCCGCCTGATCCACATCGGCCACGACATCCTCCACGCCGACCTCCTCCGCCGGCTCCCCGCGCCCCTCGCCCCCTCCTTCGACGGCGAGCGCCTCCCCCTGTAGCCGCGCCCCGGGCGCGGGCGGGCGCTACACCGCGCTCACCGCCGCCGCGCCGACGACCGCCGGATGCACGTACACCGGGTCGGGCGGCCCGGAGAAGCCCTCCAGGAACAGCGCCGCGACGTCGTCCGCCGTCGCGACCGCGGGTGCGTACGCGACCCCGCCGAGCGCCGACGCGAGCCGCGCGGCGTCCGCCACCAGGAGCGAGCGCCCCTCCGCAAGCGCCGCGAGCGCCGGCGCGCCGGCGGCGGCCGCCGGCGGCGCGCACGGGCGCGCCCGTCGCGGCGTCGACAAGGCGCAGGTCGGCCGCCGTGTGCACGAGCGCCGCGTAGTCCTCCGGCTCGTCGAAGCACCACAGGTGGCCGCGCCGCGCGTCGCCGACCACGCGCACCGGCGCCGCGTCCGGATGCGCGCGCCGATACGCCCGCGCCGCCGCCGCCGCGCTCAGCACGCCCCGCACCGGCGCGCCCGCCGGCAGCGCCAGACCGAACGCCAGCGCCAGCGCCGCGCGCACGCCCGAGAACGAGCCCGGCCCCACCCCGACCGCGAACGCGTCGAGGTCGCCCGGCGCCGCCCCCGCCTCCGCGAGCAGGTCGCGCACCAGCGGGTACGCGTCTCCGCGCCCCCGCCCCGGCTCCGCGCGGAAGGCGAGGCGGACGCCGTCCCGGTACAGGGCGGCGGAGGCGGCGGAGGTCGAGCGTTCGATGGCGAGGAGCATGGCGGAAAGGGAGGGGAAAGGGAGGGGGACGGTGCGGATCAGTGCGGGATGGCGATGTCGGCGACCTTCGCCAGCCCGTGGCGCACCATGTAGTCTCGGATGCCGTCCACGACGCGCAGCGCCGTGGCGGGGTCCGTGAAGTTGGCGGTGCCGACGGCGACCGCGGTCGCGCCGGCGCAGAGCAGCTCGATCGCGTCGGCGGGCTCCACGATGCCGCCCATGCCGAGGATCGGGATGCGCACCGCCGCGGCGGCCTGCCACACGAGGCGGACGGCAACCGGGTGCAGCGCCGGGCCCGAGAGCCCGCCCTGCACGTTGCCGAGGAAGGGGCGCCGGCGCTCGACGTCGATCACCATCGCCGGGATCGTGTTGCTGATCGAGAGCGCGTCCGCGCCCGCCTCCTCCGCCGCGCGGGCGAAGACCGTCACGTCCGGAACGTTCGGCGCCAGCTTCACCAGCAGCGGCAGCCGCGTCGCCGCGCGGGCGGCGGAGACGACGGCGGAGAGCGTCCGCGGATCCGTCCCGAACGCGGCGCCGCCGCCGTGGACGTTCGGGCACGAGACGTTGAGCTCCAGCGCCGAGACGCCCTCCTCCGCGGAGAGCCGGCGCGCGACCTCGGCGTATTCGTCCACGGAGAGCCCCCAGATGTTGCAGATCGCGGGCACGCCGAGCGCGCGCAGAAACGGCAGCGCGTCCCGCACGAACCCCTCGACGCCCGGCCCCTGCAGCCCGATCGCGTTGAGCATCCCGCCGCGCACCTCGGCGATGCGCGGCTGCGGGTTGCCCTCGACGGGGTCGAGCCGGATGCCCTTGCACGTGATGGCGCCCAGGCGCCGCAGGTCGACGTACTCGGCATACTCCCGCCCGTACCCGAACGTCCCGGACGCCACCGTCACGGGGTTCTGCATGCGGAGGCCGCCGAGGTCGACGGAGAGATCGGGCCGCGGGGGGGGCGTCTTCGTTTCCATGCCGCCCTCCGCTACGCGCCCCGGCAGAGCTCGTCCAGCCGGGCGAGCTCGTCGGGCGTGAACGCGGGGCTCTCGAGGGCGCGGACGCTCTCCTGGATCTGCGAGAGGCGGCTGGCGCCGACGAGGACGGAGGTCGTCTCCGGCCGGCGCAGCAGCCAGGCCAGCGCCATCGCCGCGAGCGACTGCCCGCGCTCGCGGGCGAAGGCGCGCAGGCGCCCGACCTGCGCGAGCCGCTCCGGCGTGAGGCTCTCCGCCCGGAGGAAGCCGTTGCGCGCCGCCCGGCTGTCGGCGGGGATGCCGTCGAGGTAGCGGTCGGTGAGGACGCCCTGCTCGAGCGGGGAGAAGATGATCGTCCCCGCGCCGGCCGCCGCCGCGGCGTCGATCCAGCCGTCGTCCTCGGCGCGGCGGTCGAGGAGGTTGTGGCGGACCTGGTGCAGGAGCATCGGCGTGCCGTTCGCGCGCAGGATCTCCGCGGCGCGGCGCACGCCGGCGGCGTCGTAGTTGGAGACGGCGGCGTAGAGCGCCTTGCCCTGCCGGACCGCGTCCGAAAGCGCGCCCATCGATTCCTCGAGGGGCGTTTCGGGATCGGGGCGGTGGTGGTAGAAGACGTCGACGTAGTCGAGCCCGAGCCGCCGCAGGCTCTGGTCGAGGCTGGCGAGCAGGTACTTGCGGGAGCCGTGGTCGCCGTAGGGGCCGGGCCACATCCCGTAGCCCGCCTTGGTCGAGACGACGAGCTCGTCGCGGTGCGCGCGGAGGTCCGACGCGAGGATGCGGCCGAAGCTCTCCTCCGCCGACCCGGGCGGCGGGCCGTAGTTGTTCGCCAGGTCGAAGTGCGTGATGCCGAGGTCGAAGGCTCCGAGCACCATCTCGCGCATGCGGGCGAAGTCGTCGCCGGCGCCGAAGTTGTGCCAGAGGCCGAGCGAGACGGCGGGAAGCCGGAGCCCGTTGCCGCCGCAGCGGCGGTAGGGCATATGGTCGTAGCGGGTGGGGTTGGGCGGGTTCATGCCCGCGATTCTACCAGAACCCCGCCCCGCCGCGCAACCCGGAGACGGGATCTGGACATTCCCCTCTTTGCGGCGTCCGGCCTCGGGGCGGAGCGCTGGGGCTCGTGCTCGGCTCGTGCTCCTCCCTGCTCGAGCTACGGTGGCGGGGATCG
>CAMOEO010000202.1 GCA_946612175.1 uncultured Verrucomicrobiota bacterium | reverse complement strand
CGACGCCCACTTCCGCCGCGAGCGCGAGAAGGCGCGCGCCCTCCGCGCCACCGCCTGGTGGCGCGCGCAGCTCGCCCGCGGCGTCTGCCACTACTGCGGCCGCACGTTCCCGCCCTCCGAGCTCACGATGGACCACGTCGTCCCCGTCGTCCGCGGCGGACGCTCCGAGCGCGGCAACGTCGTCCCCTGCTGCCGCGCCTGCAACGCCTCCAAGGGCTGCCTCACGCCCGCCGAGCGCATCCTCGACGAGCTCGACGCCCTCTCCCCGCCCCCCGGCCCCGCCGAACCCTGACCCCGCCCGCTCCATGCCCGTCCGCCTCCCGCCCGACCTCAAGCGCGACCTCGACGACTACCTCGCCGCGGCCCTCGCGAGCGGCGGCGAGCCGCCCCCCGAGCTGACCGCGCAGCTCGCCGCCGCGCGCCGCGTCCCGTTCCGCGACGCCCTCCTCGCCCTGATCCGCGGGAGCGGCCGCATCGACTCGGAGGTCTACGCCGCCGCCGGGATCGACCGCCGCCACTACAGCAAGATCCGCAACGACCCCGAGTACCGGCCCGACAAGATCACCGTCGTCTCGCTCGCCTTCGCGCTCGGCCTCGGCCTGCGCGACGCCGAGAAGCTCCTCCGCAGCGCCGGCTTCGCGCTCTCCCCCGCCTCGGTCTTCGACCTGATCTGCCGCTACTTCTTCGAGAACGCCCCGGCCGACCCGGACCGCGTCAACGACGCGCTCTGGACCTACCGCCAGCCGCTCGTCTGCGGCGTCCGCCTCGACTAGGGAGCGGGCGGGCGCGGGTTTCGCGCGCCCCTTGCGACGGCCTTCGGCAGCGCGAGCAGCGCCGCTGCCGCCATCGCGGGGATCGTGGCCCCCGCGGGCGAGCTCCACCCGCCGAGAAAGCCGAACGCGCCCGGCCACGCCGCAGCCAGCGGCGAATCCCCGCCGAGGCACGCGTGGTACGCGGCGAAGCCCGCCGCCCACGCGGCGAGGTTCCACGCGGAGTTTACAGAGGAATTACACGCAGAGTCCGCAGAGTCCGCGGAGGGATTGCACGCAGAGTCCGCGGAGGCCGAGGAGCTCTGGCTTCGCCGCGCGAGGAAGCCGTCCACGAGCAGCACCGCCGCCATCGGCGCGAAGACCGAAGCGATGAGATACAGGAAGTCGAGGTAGCGGTCCATCGCCCCGCGTGCCGCGAGGAGCGTCCCGAGCGCGCACACCGCCACGCCGAACGGCTTCGCGGGGATGCGCGACCAGATGCTCTTCGCGCTCTCGCCCGCCGAGTAGGCGTCGAGGAACGTCGTCGTCACGGTCGAGAAGACGATGACCAGCAGCGCCGCCGTGCCGAGTCCGGCGGCGACCATCGCGCCGGCGATCGATCGCCCGCCCGAGAGTGCCGCGGACGCCAGCCCCACGCCGTACATCCAGCATGAGACGAGCGAATAGACGCCCGCCGCGACCGCGCATGCGGCAACGGGCCGCCGCGCGTCCTTCGTGTAGTCCGCCGCGAGCGGCAGCCACGAAAGCGGCATCGCGGCCGACATCTCGAAGACGAACCAGAAGACGGGCCCCTCCATTGGTTTGATTGGGTTTCCGGGCAGGCCGCTGCGCCCCTTTGCGCCGATGTCGCCCAGGATGACGAACGTCAGCACGACCGTGAGCGCGAAGAGCAGGAACATGGCGACGGAATTGATCTTGCCGACGCCGCGCAGGCCGATGTAGATCCAGACCGCCACGAGCGCGCCGATGCCGGCGCAGACGACGGCAAACGGAACGCGTCCGCCGAAGAGTTCCCCCGCCGCGCCCGCGCCCTGCGCGACCATCACGGCCGTCCAGCCGACGAGCTGCAGCAGGTTGAGCAGCGCGAAGAACCCGCCGCCGAACCGGCCGAACGGGACCTTCACGCAGTCCATCGCGCTGCAGCGCATCCGCGCGCCCAGCAGCGCGGCGAGGAACAGCAGCGCGCCGCCGACGAGGTGCCCGAGCAGGATTGCGCCGGCAACGGTCCGGAAGTCGCCGCCGAAGCCCGCCGGCGCAAGCGAGCGCCCTGCCTCGATCTCGGCGATCGAGACCGCCGCACCGAACCACACGAGTCCGCAGCCGAGGGCGGACATCCCCTTGTTCTCTTCGTTCATTTCCTTGTTCCTACGCCGGCATGACCCGGATCAGGTTCGAAGGGTCGGGGCCGACGCGGCCCCCTCTCAGCCCGCACTGCGCGGACTCCCCTTTGGATGGCGCGAAGTCTACCACACCGCGCCCCCGTCCGCAACCGGGCCGCGGGCATTCCCGACGCGCGAGACCGCGCGGTCAGGCGCGCGGGTCGAAGGGCGCGAGCGGAAGGTCGAACGCCGGCGGCGTCATGCCGTGGCCGACGGGCTCCGGTTCAATGCCCTTTTCGCGCCAGCGCGAAAGAAGGGTGAATTCGTCGCGGATCGTCTGCACGCCCGGGCCGCCCGAATGTTCGCGCCCCGGCAGCAGGTAGTAGCGGCAGAACGCGCGCGCCCCCTCGAGCCCGTAGCGTTCGGCGACGCGCCCGTACCACGCGGCGGTCGCGTGCCACGGAACGCAGGAATCCGACGTGCCGGAGTAGACGAGCAACCTGCCGCCGCGCGCGCGGAAGGCGTCGAGGTCGGCGCTCTCCGCGTCGAGGTCCGGGGCGAGCGCGGCCTCGTAGCGGTCGAAGTCCGCGCCGAAGTCGAAGCGCCACGGATCGAAGTCCGCGCCGAAGACCCAGTGGAAGATCCAGAGGTTCCCCGTCGCGGGCGCGAACGGCCCGCCCGGCGGGATCCCGCCGTGGATGCGCCGGCCCGTGACGGCGTGGCGGGGTCCCTCGACGATCCGCCGCAGCGCCTCGAGGTGCGCGGGCGAGAGCGAGGGTTCCAGCCGCGCCGCGCGGCGCAGCGCGTCCTCGAGCAGCGCCGGCGTCCAGCGCGGGTCCGAGGCGAACCGCCCGCGGGCGCGCTCCAGGCGCTCGCCCGGCGCGAACGCGGCGAGCGCCGCCTCCCGCCAGGCGCGCTCCTGCACGTCCGTGAAGAGCATCGAGCCGTCGGGGCGGTGCAGCGCCTGCCAGTTCCAGACGAAGTAGGCGTGGAGCGCCGTCCGCGCGTGCGCCGGGACGGCGGAGAGGATTGCGTCGCAGTCCGCAGGGTGGCGCTGCGCGAGCGACATCCCCTGCTGCCCGCCGGTCGAGCCGCCGAGGAAGTAGACGAAGCGCGGCGCGCGCCCGTAGGCGGCGGCCGCCAGCGTGCGGCCCGCGACCATCGCCAGGTGCGTCGCGCGGTGGCCGAAGTCCCTCCACACCTCGGGATTGCCGATGCCGGCGCGGGCCGGGTCTCGCTTCGTCCCGAGGTCGGTCGTCGTCGTCGCGCGGCCGTGGCGCAGGTGCGCGCCGAGCTCCTTCGAGGGCAGCCACCCTCCCCCACCGCCGTTGCCGATGCCGACGAGCCGGCCGCACCAGCGTTCCGGAGGCGGCAGCGCGACCTCGACGCGGATCTCCGACCCGGGCGCGGGCGAGAGCGTCAGCTCCGCGACGAGCGTCCCCGGCGGCGCGTCGACCGGGTTGCCGTCGGGGTTCGCGTAGCCCGCGTCGCCCGCGACGCGCACATCCAGCGCCGCCCGGCACGCGGCAAGCTCCGGATCGGCGGCGAGATGGGCGGACGAGAGGGGGAAGAAGGGATCGTTCATGGGGAGGTCTGCGCCTCTTCGATCCGTCGGACGCCGGGGCGCGGCGGCAGGGCGGCGAGAAGGTCGGCGACGGAGCCGGGCAGCCCGGGGAGGCGAAGGTCCGGCCGGAGTTCGGCGAGGGGCTCGCACACGAAGCGGCGCGAGGCGATCTGGGGATGCGGAAGATGCAGGTGCGGCTCGTCGCGGACGGCGTCGCCGAACCAGAGCAGGTCGACGTCGATCGTGCGGGGATGGTGGTAGCCGGTGCGGACGCGGCCGAGCGCCGCCTCGACCGCGTGGCAGCGGTCGCTCCACGCGGCGAGCGGAAGGGAGACCTCGAACACCGCCGCGGCGTTGAGATAGTTCAGCCCGGCGAACTCCGGCGGCACGTCGACGGGCTCCGTCTCGTAGAGCGACGAGCGCGCGAGCAGCCGCACGCCGGGCGTCTCCGCCAGCATCCGCACCGCCCGCAGCAGGTTCTCCGCGCGGTCGCCGAGGTTGCTCCCGAGCGACACCCCGGCCTCGACCGCGGGTGCGCGCGGCGCGGGCGCGCCGCCCTTCGGGACGAAGTGGATGCGGGGAACCCAGAGGAACCGCCGGATCATCCGGCGGCGGTGCAGGAAGCGCCTCTGCTCCGGAGACAGGTCGCCGGGGCGGAACTTGTCGCGGAACTTGTAGATGCCCGCAAGGTCGATGCGCTCCAGCGCGCGCCGGAGCGGACCGGGCATCCACCGGGTGGGCAGCGCCGACTGCCAGTCGATCAGCACCGGCCGCCACCCGGGGGAGACCATGACGTTGCGGGAGTTGTGCAGGTCGAGGTGCACGAACCCCGCCGCGTGCACCGCGCGGACCCCCTTCTCGAGCGCGTCGAAGAACGCGGCCGGCACCGGTTCGCGGAGCATCTCCGCCGGAACGCCGAACACCTTCGACGGATCGAACACGTTGGACGCGTAGACGCCCGTGTCGGAGTCGCGCAGCGCGAACCCCGCCACGAACGCCTCCCGCAGGGCGAACGGCGAAAGCCGCCGCACCCCGCCCGGAACGAGGCCGGTAGCGCCGAGGCGGCGCAGGATCCAGCACTCGCGCCAGACGAGGAACCGCCCGAGCGTCTGGCGGACGATCCACGGACATCCGGAAAAGTCCTTCTCGACGTACGCTCCGCCGTCCGCCTCCTCGACGCGGTACACCCGGGCGTTCATCCGTCCGCCGGCATGGAGCAGCCGTTGTTCGTTTCGTGTCGTCATGGAGGCCATCGATGCGGCGGACGCGCGAACGGGAGGGCCGGGGCGTCAGATCGTCCCCTTGGAGGAGGGGACGCCCGTCTCGCGCGGATCGCGCTCGACGGCGGCGCGGACCGAGCGGGCGAAGGCCTTGAACATGCTCTCCGCCGCGTGGTGCGGCTCGTTGCCGCCGCGATGGCGGAGGTGGAGGTTCATGCGCGCGTTGACGGAGACCGCGCGGAAGAACTCCTCCAGCAGCCGCGTGTCGAAGTCGCGGCAGAAGGTCGAGGTGCACTCCGTCGCGTAGACGAGGAACGGCCGCCCGCCGAAGTCGAGCGCGCACTCGCAGAGCGACTCGTCCATCGGCAGCAGGAAGAACCCGTAGCGCCGGATGCCGCGGCGGTCGCCCAGCGCCCGGTCGAGCGCCGTGCCGAACGCGAGCCCGATGTCCTCCACCGTGTGGTGGTAGTCGACGCGGACGTCGCCGCGGCACGAGACCGAGAGGTCGCAGAGCGAGTGCTTGGCGAAGAGCTCCAGCATGTGGTCGAGGAAGCCGACGCCCGTGTCGACGCGGGCGACGCCCGCGCCGTCGAGGTCGAGGGTCAGTTCGATGTTCGTTTCGCGCGTCTCGCGCGAGACCGTGGCGATGCGGTGCTCCATGGAGGAATCCTTTCGGTGGCGTATTCTGTCCGAACCGCAGCGGCAATGCAAGCAAAATCGGCTTGCGTTCCGCCGGGGCGTTCCGTAGAATGCCCCGGCGTTGCGCATCCCGCCGCCCTTCCCGTCCCCCCGCCGAACGCCCCGACATGAACGACTCCCTCCGCGAAATTCTCGAAACCCCGGTCTCCGGCGCCTACGACGTCGTCGTCGCTGGCGGCGGCCCCGCCGGCGTCGCCGCCGCCGTCAGCTGCGCCCGCGCCCTGCGC
>CAMOEO010000201.1 GCA_946612175.1 uncultured Verrucomicrobiota bacterium | reverse complement strand
CTCTGCGATCTCTGCGTTCTCTGCGTGAATATTCTACTCCGCAGACTCCGCGGACTCCGCGTGAGGTTTTGGCACTGCGGTCTCTGCGCTCTCTGCGTGCGTAATTTCGCCTCGCCCTCTGCGTGGCGGGGTGCGAAGATCAACGGCAGTGCGTGCACCAGTCGGCGACCTTCCAGTCGTCGCCGTCTTTCTTCATCGTGATTTCGGGAATCATGCAGCCGTCCGTTTCGTCGTCATCCCATTCCGGAAGCCAACGCGGCTTCCACAACCGGCGTTTCCACACGAAAAACTGCAACTGGCGCCCCCCGTCCGAACGCAAGAAACGGCTTGGAATCGACGGATCCAGCCGTTCGTCCCGAAAGGCGCCGAATGCGCCCGGCTGGAACCAGTCGTTCGTGAATCCGGCGGCGAACTCGGCGAAGGGCCTCCGAGCCTGGAGATCGGGATGGAGCCGCTCCCACGCTTCGCGGTGCTGTCCCAGGTGGCAAAGGACGGAAACGGTCTGCCATTCCTCGAACGCGCGTCTCCGGTCGACGACCGCCCTGCGGTAAAGGCCGAGCGCGAGCGCCAGAAGGAAGAAGACCGCCAGAACAAGGAGCTGGAAAAGGAGCGGCCTGCGCGCCGGCCGGGTCGCGGACGGACGAAGGCGCGCGGGCGGAGACGCTCCGAACAATTCGTCGCGGTGGGCTTCGACGTAGGCGAGGCGTTTGGCGGCGAGGCCGGGGTCGTCGGGGAGAAAGAGGTCCTCGGACGGAAGCGACATCCGCTCCTCGGCGCCTGGGTACCATTCGCCGAACGCCCGCCCCGGCTCCTTCTCCCCCTTCGCGCGTTCGACGAGCGGGGCGCAGGCCGGCGCGTTTTCGCGCAGGAGGGCGCGGACATCCGCGAGAGCGGCAACCTGCTTCTCCGCGCCCATCGCGCGGTAGGCGCGCTCCACGCCGTCGAGGACCTCCTCCCAGCGCGGGAAGAAGTTCCAGAGAAACTGCGCGAGCCCTCCGTTCTGCAGTTCGTCCTCGAACTGCGCGGCGAGGACGAGATCTCGCGCGGGTGACGGCGGCCCGTCGAGCGGGTCAACATCGTCCCACCGGCCGAGGAATTCGTCGTGGAGGTCGCTCATGGCACCGAGTCTACCAGAAGCGCCGAGACGGGGCAACCCCGCCACGCGCGACGCGGCCGGCCGTGCCGCGCGGGCGGGATTGGTCGGGCCGCGGCAGCCGCGGTCGTTTCAATTCCACCGTAGACAAAACTTGTGCAATCGTCCGCTCTGGAAGCGTCGTTTCGATCAAAATCACGCACGGTGAAATCGACTCCGCGTCCTCCGCGGACTCCGTGTGGGGATTTGGCTCTGCGTTCTCTGCGTGAGTTTTCTACTCCGCGGACTCCGCGTGTGAGACCCCCTCAGGCTCGCTTTGCTCGCCAGCTCCCCCAGCGGGGGAGCCAAATCCTACGGTCTCTGCGTTCTCTGCGTGGGGTTCAAGCGCGGCAGGCGGTGGTCCGGTCTGGATGACGCGCGGCGGAAGGCCGGAGCGTTCCCAGAGGGCGTGGACGATCCGGTCCTGTTTGTCGAAACGGACGACGAGAGGTAGCCCGAAGGGAAACGGCGAAAGGGGAAAATCGAAGTCGTAGACCCATTCCTCGGTCCTCGGTTCCCCGGACGAATCCGCAAGGCGGAAGCCCCGGGGCGTTCCGAGCCGGGCTTCGACGTCGTTCTTCGAAACCGCCGTCCGCAGCGCTTCTTCCGCCGCCCGGTAGCGCGCCCGTTCCGCGCGGACCGCGAAGCACTGGACGACAATCGCCGCGACAGCGAGAACGGCGACGACCGAGAACGCGCGCGACGGTCTGCGCGGAGCATTCTTCCGGTTCCGGCAAAGGAAGGCGATCGCGCCTTCCAACAGGAACGCGGCGACGACGAAGACCGACAGCAGGAAGACCAGAGGAGCAATGTAGTTGACGTTCATTTCGAATTGGAGGCCGAGGGCATTGGGGGGCGAGGACGGGCGGCTATTCGCCCCGGAGCGTTAGCGGAGGGATTCGACTCATCGGAGTTTCGTTTCGGCGTGTTCGGTGTGTTCCGTGGTTTGGTTCATGGGGTCGGAGATGTGGGGTTCACTCTGTAATAGTCATCCGCGGCGGATTTTTTACGCTCGGTCAGTTCGTCATCTGCAGGGCGATCATGCCGAAGACCATCGCGAAGATGGCGGGGGTCTCGAGGCAGCCCAGAAGCATCATCGTGACAGGAATCGCGCCGGGCTTGCCCGACGGGCCGCGGAAGGCGAGCATCTTCGGCATGCGCGCGGCGGCGACGAGCCCCTGCGCGAACGCCATCAGTCCCATCACGTTGCCGGCGACGAAGAAGACGTCCGCCTTTGCGAAGCGCGGGACGCCTTCGACGCCCGGCGTCGCCGCGACGAACGCGAGGATCGCGGCGTAGAACAGCTTGGTCGCCGGCGACGTGGCGGCGAGTCCGGCGAGCAGCCGCACGACGCCCGGGCTGTCCGGCGCTTCGCGCCACGCACGGAGAAAGCCGCGGAACGCGACAACGAGGCCGAGCAGGACGCCGGCGAGGACGGGGACGAAGAGACGGAGGAGGATTGGATCCATTGAAGGTTGAAGAGGTTGAAGGGTTGAAAGGGTAAAGTGCAAAGGGTTAAGTTGCGTGGCGGGGTGTCGGGGAATCAAACAGTTCCCGCCCGGTCAACCATTTCGTTGCCGAATTCAGAATTCCGCGGGGACTCGGGCGAGGAGGGGGAGGAGGAGGGCGAGGCGTTTCATTGCGGGCGGGGGCGGGGTCAATGCTGAATGATGAATGATGAATGCGGCGTGGCGGGGTCTTCGGGAAGGCCGCTCCGCGGCGGGCGGCGCGTCAAAACAAGCCGAGGAATTTCCGACGGTAGAATGGTGTTTCGTGAGACAGGTCCTTGCCGAGGCCATCGTCGCTGGAAACGAGGTTGACCATGCGGCCGTCGAGATGAGGTTTCGTCGCCGCTGCGATGGATTCCACGATCTCCCGACGGCAATCCGGAGGGGCGTCGAAGACGAACAGGAGTTCTTCCGGAGACTCTTCGCCCTGCGATGGACGCCGCATGAGAAACGTCCACAGCGCACGGATGCGGCGATCCTTCGCGACGCACTCGCGCAAGGCGCGTTCGAGCGGCGGCGGCATGCCGAGCAGGGGGGGCGACTTCCACCCGTTCTGCCTCCTTCTGGATTTCCTCCACGATCTCTCCCGCTGCAAGCCGCTTGCGTTCGCGGAGGAATCCGACCAGTTCCCGGTCCACCAGAAACGGATCGCCGTCGGGATTGATGACGAAGCCGGCCGCGGCGGAGCCGTCCTTGAGGACGAGACCGGCCAGATCGTCAAACCCCATGACGAGCGTCCGGGTCGTTCCGTCCGTCGGATGTTTCCGCCCGATTTCCTCCCAGTCGGTGAACGCCTCGAAATACCGTTTGCCGTCGTCCGTGCCCCTCATGTGGAGCGAGATCGTCGTGCCGGCCGCAACGAACGCCTTTCCGTCCTCGTTCGCCTCGGGCGGTTTGGACCACTCGGCGATGACGAGGAACCAGGCGTTTTCCGCGATCTCCTGAAAAAGCTCTCCTTGGAGTTTCCTTTGTTCTTCTTCGTCCGTAGCGGATTCCAGCCGGGCCCGAAGCTCTTTTAGGCGCGGGTTTTCGATTGGTTTGTCCAGATCGATCGGCGGTTTTCCGTTGTCGGTGTCCATGGGATGCGTTCCTTTCTTGGCGTGGGGGCCGGCAGACGCGCAGGACGGGAGGCGGCGGGTTCGGGAAGGGCGCGGAGCGGCGGGCGGGAACGCAATGGATTCTAGCACGGGGGCGAGGAATTGACGAGGGAAATCGCGGGCGGCACGATATACTTGCGGGCGCGTGGCGGGGTGGCCCCCGCCACGCGAGGGGCGCTTGTTCTGGCTTTGCCGATTGAGGAAGAGCGCTTCCCGAATGTCGCATTTCGGAAAATGATGCAATTCTTCTGTTTTGCAAACCGGAAAATGATGCAAATATCGCTTGACAGAACGTCCGAAATGATGCATTTTTACAGGCGGAGCGACGCGAAGGGCTGAGAAGGAGCCGTCGGGCCGTTCCCGGGAAAGGATGCGAAAAGATGGAAATCAAGCGGAGTTTCTACAAGGTTCTCGCCGACTGGAAGGCCGACAAGCGGGGGCAGTGCCTGCTTGTCAACGGCGCTCGGCAGGTCGGCAAGACCTTCCTCATCGAGAAGTTCGGGCGGGAGAACTACGAGAGCTTCATCGAGATCAACTTCGCCCTGGAGCCGAAGTTCGCCGCCGTCTTCGAGGGCTCGCTCGACGTCCGGTCGATCCGCGAACGCCTCACGGCGCTGCGTGGCGACGTGCGGATCGTGCCGGGGCGGACGTTGCTCTTCCTGGACGAGATCCAGGACTGCCCCGACGCGCGGACGGCGTTCAAGCCGCTGGCGCTGGACGGAACGTTCGACGTGATCGCCTCCGGCTCGCTGCTCGGCATCAAGTACAAGAAGAACCGGCGCGGGCGGACGCCGCGGTCGATCCCCGTCGGGTTCGAGCGCGAGGTCGTGATGCACTCGCTGTCCTTCGCGGAATACCTGGAGGCGAAGGGGTTCGCGGACGAATCCCTCGCCCTCGTCCGGCGGTGCTTCGAGCGCCGGGAGCCGGTCCCCGACGCCGTGAACGAGCGGTTCCACGCGCTCTTCCGCGAATACGCCGTCGTCGGCGGGATGCCGGCCGTCGCGAGCGCCTTCCTGGAGCGCGGCCACTACGGGGAGGTCCAGACGCTGCAGGAGGCGCTGACGTCCGACTACATCGCCGACATCCGCAAATACGCCGACAAGACGGACAAGCCGAAGATCGAGGCGTGCTTCCGCGCGATCCCGCGCATCCTCGCGAAGGAGAACCGGAAGTTCAAGTACGCGGAAGTCGAGGACCGGGGGACGGCGCGCAAGTATCTCGCGAGCGTCGAATGGTTGCGGGACGCGAAGCTGGCGACGCTCGCCGAATGCGTGAACGTCGCGCTCCCCGGACTCGCCGGCTACGTGAAGGAGGAGTGGTTCAAGCTCTACCTTTCGGACATCGGGCTCCTGCTCGCGACCTACGGGCCGCTCGCCAAGCGGGAGATGCTGGCCGGAACGCTCGCCGGAACCGTCAAGGGGGGCGTCTTCGAGAACCTCGTCGCCGGCGTCCTCGAGCGAAACGGCCATCCGGTCCGCTACTACCGGAACGACGACGTCGAGGTCGAGTTCCTGATCGAGAACGACGACGGCGTCGTGCCGGTGGAGGTCAAGGCGTCGTCGGGACAGTCGCGTTCGCTCGACCGGCTTCTCACCGGCGCGTCCGTGCCCTACGGCATCAAGCTCACCGGCGGCAACGTCGGCGTTGCCGGCAAGAAGGTTACCCTCCCGCACTACATGTCGATGTTCCTGTAGCGCCGACTGCGGCCGGGTGTCGCGGCTTCGCCGCTTGCTGTCGTCAGGTTTCACGGCCGTTTTCTCGTCGTCTCGTCGTTTCGTCATCTCGTCGTCTTGCGTCTGGCACGATGCCGGGCGCCAGACGCCAGACGAAAACTCACTCCGCGCCCTCCGCGGCCTTCGCGGTGTGAGACCCCCTCAGGCTCGCTTCGCTCGCCAGTTCCCCCAACGGGGGAGCCGGATTTGCCGGAACAGGGCTCTGCGGTCTCTGCGCTCTCTGCGTGAGATTCCTTCTCCGCGAACTCCGCGGAAATCGCGGGCGACGCGATATCCTTGCGGTCTCGTGCTCCGGAGCGGGCCGGGATCAGGCGAGCGGGAGGGAGGAGGCGCAGCGGGTGCGGTCGTCGTGGAGGCGGAC
>CAMOEO010000200.1 GCA_946612175.1 uncultured Verrucomicrobiota bacterium | reverse complement strand
CTCGCTCCGCTCGCCGCCTGACCACCCAAACACCGAACCACCTAACCCAAAAACAACAACAACGACCCGATCGCGGCGGAGCCGCGGGAGGGTCCCCCATAAACCAAAGGAAAACCAAACATGAAAATCCGTCCCCTCGGCGCGCGCGTCCTCGTGGAGCCCGTCGAAACCAAGGAAGAAGTCAAAGGCGGCATCTACATCCCCGACACCGCCAAGGAGAAGCCCCAGGAGGGCAAGGTCCTCGCGATCGGCAAGAAGCGCGACGACGACGGCAAGGAGATCCCCTTCGACGTCAAGGTCGGCGACACGGTCCTGATGCCCAAGTACGGCGGCACGGAAGTGAAGATCGACGACAAGACCTACCAGATCGTCCGCGAGGAGGACCTCCTCGGCGTCATCGGCTAACCCCACTTACGAAAGGAAAACGAAAATGGCTGCAAAGCAACTCAAGTACGACACCGACGCGCGCCAGAGCGTCCTGGCCGGCGTCCAGAAACTCGCCAAGGCCGTCAAGTCCACGCTCGGCCCCGGCGGCCGCAACGTCGTCATCGACAAGAAGTTCGGCGCCCCGCAGATCACCAAGGACGGCGTGACCGTCGCCAAGGAGATCGAGCTCCCGGACGCGTTCGAGAACATGGGCGCGCAGATGCTCCGCGAGGTCGCGTCCAAGACCAACGACACCGCCGGCGACGGCACCACCACCGCGGTGCTGCTCGGCGAGGCCATCTACAGCGAGGGCCTCAAGAACGTCACCGCCGGCGCCAACCCGACGATGCTCAAGCGCGGCGTCGACAAGGCCGTCGAGGCCGCCGTCGAGGAGCTGGGCAAGCTCTCCAAGAAGGTGAAGGCCGACGACGTGGCGAAGGTCGCGACGATCTCCGCCAACGGCGACACCGAGATCGGCGGCAAGATCGCCGAGGCGATGGAGAAGGTCGGCAAGGACGGCACGATCACCGTCGAGGAGTCCAAGACGATGGAGACCACGCTCGACGTCGTCGAGGGCATGCAGTTCGACAAGGGCTACCTCTCGCCCTACTTCGTCACCTCGCCCGACACGATGGAGGCCGTCCTCGAGAACGCCTACGTCCTGATCCACGAAAAGAAGATCTCCTCGCTGCAGGACCTGCTGCCCGTCCTCCAGAGCGTCGCCAAGACCGGCAAGCCGCTCCTGATCGTCGCCGAGGACGTCGACGGCGAGGCGCTCGCGACGCTCGTCGTGAACAAGCTCCGCGGCACGCTCAACATCTGCGCCGTCAAGGCGCCGGGCTTCGGCGACCGCCGGAAGGCCATGCTGCAGGACATCGCCGTCCTGACCGGCGGCAAGGTCATCTCCGACGAGGTCGGCCTCAAGCTCGAGAACACCAAGCTCGAGGACCTCGGCCAGGCCGCGCGCATCACGGTCGACAAGGACAACACCACGATCGTCGAGGGCAAGGGCAAGACGGCGGACATCCAGGCCCGCGTCGCCGAGATCAAGGTCCAGATCGACAACACGACCTCGGACTACGACAAGGAGAAGCTCCAGGAGCGCCTGGCCAAGCTCGCCGGCGGCGTGGCCGTCATCCACGTCGGCGCCGCGACCGAGGTCGAGATGAAGGAGAAGAAGGACCGCATCGACGACGCCCTCCACGCCACCCGCGCGGCGGTCGAGGAAGGCATCGTTCCCGGCGGCGGCGTCGCGCTGCTCCGCACGCGCAAGGCGATCAAGGCCGCGATCGACTCCGCCGAGGGCGACGAGAAGGTCGGCATGCAGATCGTCTACAACGTCGCGGAGGCCCCGCTGCGCCAGATCGTCGAGAACGCCGGCCGCCAGGAGGCCGCGCTCGTCGTCGCGAAGGTCGAGGCCGCGAAGGGCTCGCAGGGCTACGACGCGCGCAACGACGAGTACGTGGACCTGCTCTCGGCGGGCATCGTCGACCCGGCCAAGGTCACGCGCCTCGCGCTGCAGAACGCCGCCTCGGTGGCGGGCCTGCTGCTCACGACGGAGTGCATGATCACCGACCTTCCCGAGAAGAAGGAGTGCAACTGCGGCCACGGCGGCGGCGCCGGCGGCATGGGCGGCGACATGATGTAGCCGACCCGTCTCCACCGGAGACTCCCACCCGAAGGGGCGCGGCCGTTCGCGGCCGCGCCCCTTCCCTTTCTCTTCCTCGTCCGGGCGAGCCCGCTTTTTCGCTGGAAAACCGGCGGGAAGTTTGCTAGAATGGGCCCTGTACATCACCGAGGAACCGACACACGCCCATGAAAGTGCTCGTAACCGGCGGTGCGGGCTACATCGGAAGCTGCGCCGCAAAGCATCTCCTCGACGCCGGCCATGAGGTCGTCGTCTTCGATTCGATGGAGCTCGGCCACATCGAGGCCGTCGACCCCCGCGCCCGCCTCATCATCGGCGACCTCCGCCACGAGGGGGAGATCCTCGAGGCGATGCGCGCCACGCGGCCCGACGCCGTGATGCACTTCGCCGCCTACGCCCTCGTCGGCGAGTCCTCCGCCGATCCCGGCAAGTATTTCCGCAACAACGACATCGGCGGCATCCACCTGGCCGAGTCCATGAAGGCCTGCGGCGTGAAGCGCATCGTCTTCTCGTCGACGTGCGCCACCTACGGCCAGCCGGACCACATGCCGATCACCGAGGACACCCCCCAGCGCCCCACCAATCCCTACGGCGAATCGAAGCTGCTCTTCGAGAAGATGCTCGGCTGGTACCGGCGCATCCACGGGTTCCAGCCCGTCTTCCTGCGCTACTTCAACGCCTGCGGCGCCGAAGGCGGCCTCGGCGAGGATCGCGAGATCGAGACGCACATCATCCCCAACGTGCTCCGCGTTCCGCTCGGGCGCAAGGACCACGTCGACGTCTTCGGCGGCGACTACCGCACGCCCGACGGCACCTGCGTCCGCGACTACGTCCACATCTCCGACCTCGCCCGCGCGCACCTGCTCGCGCTGGAGTCGGACTTCTCCGGCGCCCTCAACCTCGGCACCGGCCGCGGCTTCTCCGTGAGGGAGATCGTCGAGGCCGCCCGCCGCGTGACCGGCCACCCCATCCCCGCCGTCGTCGCCCCACGCCGTCCGGGCGATCCGGACGAACTTGTCGCCGATCCCCGCAAGGCGTTCGAGGTCCTCGGCTGGAAGGCCGAATGGACCGACCCGGAGAAGATCATCGCCTCCGCCTGGGCCTGGCACAAGGCCCACCCCTTCGGCTACGCCGGCCGGCGCTAGCGCGGTTTCACTTGAAGGGCAGCCGTTTTCAAAGGTAGGGACACGCCCACGGCGTGTCCGCCTTTTCGGACGCATCGTGGATGCGTCCCTACCTCTCAACGGCTACAGAATTGATGAAACCGCGCTAGTCCAGGTGAAAGACCTGCTCGAGCGGGACGGAGACCGGCGAGTTGTCGGGGTTGACGTCCATCAGGTCGGCCATGTAGTCCCACCACCGGCGGCAGACGGGATTGTCGCCGAGGTCCTGGGAGCCGCCCTCGCCGGAGACGCGCTGCACGGCGAAGAGGTTGCCGGTGGCGCGGTCGAGGAAGATGTTGTAGTCGCTGACGCCGGCCTTCGCAAGAAGTTCCTTCATCTCGGGCCAGAGCTGCGCGTGGCGGCGCGCGTACTCGGCCTCGTTGCCGGGCTTGAGGTGCATGCGGAATGCCTGGAGGGTTGTCGTGCTCATGCGGGCGATTGTAGCAGAACAAGCCCCGCAGCGCAACGCATCGCCGTCCGCGGCCTAGCGGGGCGTCAGGATCTCGGGGCCGGCCTTCGTGATCGCCAGCATCTGCTCGGTGTGGCATGCCAAGGAGCCGTCCGCCGTCACGACCGTCCACCCGTCGTCCAGCACCCGGATGCGGCGAGAGCCCATCGTGAGCATCGGCTCGATGCAGATCACCATCCCCTCGCGCAGCAGCGGGCCGCGCCCGGACGGGCCGTAGTTCGGGATCTCCGGCGCCTCGTGCATCGAAACGCCGCAGCCGTGCCCGACGTACTCCCGCACGATGCCGTAGCGGTAGCGGTTGGCGACGACCTCCACCGCGTGCGAGATGTCGCCCACGCGGTTCCCCGGCCGCGCCGCGGCGATGCCGGCGCGCAGCGCCTCCTCGGTCCGCTCCACGAACGCCCTCGCCTCGGGCGCCCCCTCGCCCACGACGACCGTCCGCGCGTTGTCGCCGACGAAGCCTCCGTACGAGACCGTGATGTCGATCGACACGAGGTCGCCGTCGTGAATCACGACGTCCTCCCGCGGCACGCCGTGGATGACGGCCTCGTTGACGGAGATGCACGTCTGCGCCGGGTAGCCGTAGTACCCGAAGTCGGCGGACGAGCATCCGAGCGAGCGCATCGCCTCGAGGGCGAAGTCGTCGAGCGCCTTCGTGCTCATGCCGGGCCGGACGGCCTCGCATAGGATGCGGAGGACCTCGGCCGCCTTCTCGCCGGCGGCGCGGCAGCCCGCAAGCTGCGCGGGGGTCTTGATCAGGATTTCGTCGGAACGTTTCATGGATGCGGTGGCGGGGTGCGGAAACGTTTGCAAAGCATACCCGCCCGCCCCCGCCGGCGCAAGGGAAAAGTGCGCCCGGGCCGCACCCGCCCGGGCCGGGGCGGGGCGCGGAACGACCGATGCGGGGGCTCCTAGTAGATCAGGAGCAGCGTCGCCCGGGCGGTCCGTTCCGGGTCGCCGTAGGTCAGGAAGTCCGTGCCGAGGACCTGCGTGTCGTAGTTGGCCTGCACCCAGTCCCCCGTGCTGTTGCCGCGGCGGACGCGGATTTCGTCGACGCTGTAGTTCATGGAGCCGTTGCCCCAGGTGCCCGACGTGAGGCCCATGCCGTCGGAGGTGAAGTCGACGGCGTCGTACTGGCCCCAGTCGCACTTCTGCGTGCCGTTCTCGTAGAAGCGGAACGTCCAGCCGCAGTCCGGCGCCGTCCACACGGTCGTCGCGAGGCGCCACGTCTTGTTCCACGTCGCGTCGGCCGTGAGCTCTCCGGTCGTCCAGCCGGTCTTGTTGTAGTTGTTCCGCATCGCGTAGACCTCGGTCTTGCCGAAGGCCATCGCGTTGCCGCCGTTGTTGCTGTTCTCGTGGCAGAACATCCGGTTGTAGTTGGCCGAGGGGATGAGCCACGTCTCGGTCGTGTAGCCGGTGGAGGAGAACGTCCAGTCCGCCGTGTTCTCCGGCGCGACCTTGACGCCGGGGTTGACGACGTGCCACGGCGAGCCGTTGGCGGAGGTGCCGTCCGTCACGGGCGCGGCGGGGACCGCCGAAATGGTCGGCACGGCCGTCGCGCCGTGGCCGGAGGAGTCGGGATACGATCCGTCGGCGTTCTGCGCGGCGAAGTGCCACACGCCGACGTAGCCGGCGCTGGCCCACACGCGGGCGGGGGCCAGCGCGCCGTGGACGGTCGCGACGACGGGGCTCCACAACATCTCGAAGGACGTGTCCTTTCCGGAGAGCGACGGGATCGAGACCCAAATCGTCGAGACGCCGTCCGGATTCCAGCGCTCGATTTCGTGGGGAAGGAGCGTGAGGTCCGAGAGCGCGAACCGGATGCCGGCCGGGTCGTCCACCAGTGCGGCGACGGCGGCCGGGACGCGGACGAGAGCCGGGAAGTTCGCGAGCGTCTCCTCGCCGTCGTAGCCCGAGACGGTGATCCGCATGACGTAGCGGAAGTCCGTGTTGACGACCGTCGCCCGGCCTGTCGTCGAGAAGGCTGCCGAGGACGGCGAGGAGAACGCCGCCGCGCCGGAAGGCTCGATCTCGAACCGGACCGTGTAGTCCTGGTCGGCTTCGAGCGCGGTCGTCGCCGCGGTCCACGCGCCGTCCGCGAAGGTGGCCGCCGCGGAGACGGACGCGCCGCTGCCG
>CAMOEO010000199.1 GCA_946612175.1 uncultured Verrucomicrobiota bacterium | reverse complement strand
ATCATCCCCAGCAGAATGCCCTTCTCCGCCTCGTCGATGAGAAACCGCTTCCCGCCGATCCGGCTCACCACATGGTAGAACCCCTCCCCCTCGACCTTCACCCTCGGCCGCCTCATGCCCCGCCTCCTTCCGAGCGCCCGCGCCCCGAGCTCAAACCACCCCGGGCTGCCATGCGTAGTGTCATTTTGCTCATTTCGTTCGTCATGCGGCCCACTCTACCACACCCGCCCTGCCCTTGCAAGCATTTTTTAAGGGGACAGACCCCTTTTTAATTTTCTTACGCATTACGAAAAGTAAAACGAACCGCAGGATGGGGCAGCGGTTCGCGTGAGAATGCGCGGGCTGAGCGCGGATCGAACGAGAGATCGAACTAGAAGGTGCCGCGGAGGCCGAGCTCGAAGGTGCGCGGCTCGCCGACGAGACACTCGTAGTAGTGACGGGCGGATTCGAAGTACTTCTCGTTGAACAGGTTGCGGATGCCGAGCGTGAGCATCCAGTCCTTCGAGCCGCCAAGGACCGAGAACGGAACGGACGCGTTTACGTCGAATACGCTCGACGGATCGAAACAGAGGTTCTCGTCCGTGAAGGCGCCCCGCATCGTCGCGTAGCTCTTGGATCGAAAGCGCCAGCCGAAGCCGAGGACAACGTCCTCGAGCATGCCGCCAGGGATGTGGTACGAGGTGTTGAGCGAAAGGGTGTCGGCCGGATAGCGCTCGAAGTCGCGTCCCTTCTTCCCCCGCGGAACCGTCTTGTCCGTGTAGCGGTTGCGGGAATACATCGCCATGACGGTCCAGTCGTCGGTGATGTCGCCCGTAAGCGAAACTTCTGCGCCCTCGGAGGCGTTCCTGCCGTCGTAGTCGAGGACGATTCCCGCGTTGTCGAACTCGGGGACGTGCTCCTGGTCGATGCGGTAGCCGGAAACGGTCAGCCATAGCTTGTCGACCGGGCGGACGCGAACGCCTCCTTCGTACTGCGTCGCGCGCCAGGATTCGTCCGGCGTGGAGCCGTCCGCGCAACGCAGGCCGAGCATGGGGGTGCGGGTCTGCGAGACGTTGCCGAAGAGCACGAACCCGTCGACCGGCTCCAGCGCGATGCCGGCGCGCGGCGAGAGGGCCTCGGCGGAGATGCCCGGATAGCGAACGGTTCCTTCGCGGCCGACGGACGCATACCCGTCCTGGTCGAAGTAGTCGTACCGCAGGCCGGCGAGGAGCGTGAGCGCCTCCCACGTCGCGACGTCCTGCACGGTCGCGCCCCAGCGCGATGTCGGCGTGCCGAATCCCCCGGTGGCGCTGCGGTAGTTGTAGTCGGGCTGGACGAGGAAGGCGTTTTCGAGACCGCCGGCGAGTTCGGTCTCGCAGACGGAACGGACGTAGACGGTGTAGTTGTGCGAGACGGAGCTGCTGCGGGAGAAGCCGGAGGTCATGTACTTCTCGCCGGAGCTCCACCGGCCGGTGCGGCAGTATTCCAGGAATTCCGGCGTGCCGGGCATGGCGGCGTACGGCTCCCGCGTCGTCTGGTCCCATTCGGAGACCATCGCGGAAGCGCCGAACTTGACAAGCCAGCCGTCCTTCACCCGCCAGTCGGCCCACGGGGCGAAGAGGGCGGACCTGTACGAGGAGCGGTCGGAGGGGCGGCAGGACGACTCGCGCCATCCGTAGCCCGCGCCGGGCTTCCCCTTCCACACCGGCACGCCGATGTAGCCGGGCTGGTCGACGTACTGGAAGAGGGACTTGAAGCCGAGCGTCAGGTCGTCTCCCGCCGCCCAGATCGCGCTCGGCGCGACGGCGTAGGACTCGCGGCCGTCGCCGCCCTTCTGCGAGCCGTTGTCCACATAGGGCGGCTCGTAGTAGTCGGCGGTGGCGACGACGCGGAAGGCGGCGTCGCCGCCGGCCATCTCGTTCGCGTCGAGCATCGCGCGCTGGCGGACGGTGTCCCTGCCGACGGATGTGTTCTCCTGAAACTCGCGCCTGTCGCCGTCGAGGTTCGCGCCCTTGAGGTACATGTTCACCGAGCCGCCCGCCCCCGAGGCGTTCTGCGCCGCGCCCGCTCCGCCCGCGAGCGACGCGATCGGGCCCTTGGCGATCTCGATCCGGTCCATCAGGAACGTGTCCATGAAGAGGCCGGGGCCGCGGCCGATCGGCGCCACGCCGTCGAACGCCGGCTCCGTGCCGCCCATGCCGCGGATCGAGAACTGGCCCGGGCTGCGGACGAGAAGCGACTTGCCGCCCGTCTCGATGCCGGGGACGTAGCGCAGCAGGTCGTGCAGGTCGGTCGGATTGTGCTCGCGGATGAAGTCGGACGTGAGCGTGTCTACGACCATCGGGAGCTTTTCCGGCGGCAAATCGATGAACGCGCCGGAGTTCACCGTCTCGGGACGGTACCTGGAGAGGGCGCCCCCCTCGACGAGGACGGTGCCGAGGTCGGCGACCTCGTTCGTTTCGGCGGCGGCGGCGGAAAGGACGGCCGCGGCAAGCGCGGCGACCGGGAGACGGGAGGAATGCGATGCGATCATGGTTCGAGGAAGGATGGGTGTACAACCTCTTGAACGCACGTCGCCGGAACAAAGTTCGGAGAGGCGCCGGACCGGCTAGAACCCGAGCTTGCGCTCGCGGCGGCCGCCGCGGGAGCGCTTGGCGTCGCTCTCCTCGCGCAGGGCGCGGAGGAGGGCGGCGGCGTCCGGGGACGAGCCGAGGTAGTGCAGGGACTGGCGGACGGTGCGGAAGTCGCCGGGGGCGAGGTCGGGGATGGAGGCCAGCTCCGCGCGGTCGCGCGCGGTGAGGGCCGTGCCGAACATCCGCTCGAAGAAGATCGCCTTGCCCTCCTCCTTGAGGTAGTCGAACCGCACCTTGAACGTGAACCGGCGCACGGTGGCGGGGTCCAGGTCGTCGGCGTGGTTCGTCGCGCAGACGAGGATGCCGCGGAAGTTCTCCATCCGGTGCAGCAGCTCGTTGACCTGCGTGACCTCCCAGGAGTGCTGGGCCATACCGCGGGCGCGCAGCATGCCGTCCACCTCGTCGAGGAAGAGGATCGCGTTCTCCGCCTCGGCCTCGCGGAAGGCGCGGGCGATGTTCTCCTCGGTCCCGCCGACGAACATCGAGAGCAGGTCGCTGCCCATGCGGACGACGACCTTGGCGCCGATCTGGGCGCCGAGATGCTTGACGAACTCGGTCTTGCCGGTTCCGGGGGGGCCGGAGAGGAGCAGGTTGAGGCGCGGTGCGTCGACGCCGCGGTCGGACTCGACCGCCTCCAGCTCGGCGCGGAAGGCGCGGGCGGCCTCGACGATGCGCGGCAGCGGGACGGAGGAGTCGAGCGAGAGGCCCTCGAGGGAGTAGTCCTTCGCGGGACGGAGACGGCCGTCCTCCTCGCGGATGCCCATCAGCTCGCAGTGCGGCTCCATGAGGCGCTCGACGAGGGCGGGGGCGTCCTTGGCGGCGGGGCGGAGCCGCGCGACGTTGCGCAGGACCGTGGCGATGCCGCCCGCGCTGGTGGGCCAGCGGGAGCCCCAGGTCTCCGCGGAGGCGGCAGGGAGGACGCGGGAAAGTCCGGCGCGGTCGATCTGGTTGCGCCAGATGCCGGCGCGCTGCGCGTCGGTGAGGGCGTCGAAGCGGATGGAGTAGTCGAAGCGGCGGCGGTTCGACTCGTCCATGCGGCGCGGGGAGGCGTTGCAGATCCAGATCGCCGGCGTGCGGAGCGAGTCGAGCGCGCCGTTGAGCGCGCCCTTGTCGCTCTCGTCGGAGACGGCGAGCAGGTCGTCGGCCTCGTCGACGATCACGAGGCTGCGGTCGGGGTCGACGCCGCCGTCGCACGCCCGGAGCGCCCCGAACCGCGTCGCCGCGGAACGGCGCCCGCGGCGATCGCCGTCGGGGTCCTGCGTCACGAAATAGCAGGTGCGGCCGGTCTCGGCCGCGAGGGCGCGCGCGAAGCTGGTCTTGCCCGTCCCGGGCTCGCCGTAGAGCAGGACGTTGGCGGGGCCGGCGCCGACGGCGAGGAGGCGCCGCAGCAGCGCGCCGTGGCGCGTCGCGAGCGGTCCGAACCAGGCCCAGGGCAGCGGCTTCTCCGCGTCCTTGCGGTAGAGGCGGCTGGAGAGCGGCTCCTTGCTCAGGCCGTCGAGGAACTCGGCGATCTCGCCGTTGAAGTCGAAGTCCGAGTCGAGGCATCCGTAGCGGCGCAGCGGCGCGGAGGCGGCGAGCGCGGCGCGGACCTCGGGGAGGCTGCGGTCGGCGAACATCGCGATCGCCTCGATGCGCTTCGGGGAGCCACCGGAGCGGCTGTCGCACGTCGGCCACGCGATCAGGTTCGCCCATGCGAGATAGCAGACGAGGAGAATCTCGCGCTCGAGGTCGTCGAAGCGCATCAGGGCGCAGAACTCGTCGAAGCGCTTCCCGCACGGATCAGCGCCCTTGCGCCCCGGGACGCGCAGCGCGCGCAGGCGCTCGAGCAGCGCGGGGCGGCCCACCTTGACGCACCAGAGGCAGCGGAGCAGCTCCGAGGTGCAGTCGCGGAAGCTCACGGTGTCCCGCCCGCACTCCGCGCGCTCGATCTCGCGGCGGGTCTTCTCGGGGAAGGACGCCTCGAACCAGCGGCGGATCTCGGCGTTGGTGAGCAGGGTCGCCGGCGCTGCGAAGACGTCGTTGTCGTCGACGTGGCCGCGGAAGTTGGAGAGCAGGTTGAGGAGGAGGCGCATCGCCTCCTTGACGCGGAAGGAATTGTTTTCGGGCTTGAATTTGGCCATGTGCGGGTTTCCTTGGGTTAGAGGTTGAAGGGGTTGAAAAGGTTGAAGGGGTTGAAAAGGTCGAAGGGGTTGAAGGGGAAGACGGGAGGGAAACGGAGGGTCCTATCCTCAAGAGCAGGATGCATGCCAGCGGCCGCGGGGACGCCGCCGGCTACCCGGCGAAGGCCTCCGAGGCGGCCGGACGCACATCGGCGGCGCGGAGCGGAGCCAGAGGGGTGGTCGATTTTCGACCATGCGGGCGGAAATCGACCGCCGCCGCGGCGAGGCGGCGCGCCAGGACGGAACGGACGGCGGCGTCGGGCCACGCCCACTCGGCGGCGAGCGCCCCGTGCACTTCGCGGCAGCGCGCGAGCCAGGTCCCGCCGGCGCGGGGCGGAAGCGTCCTCCCGGCGTCGGCAAGGGCGCGGAGCAGCGCGGAAAGGTCGGCGTCGCAGAGGACCGCGCACGCCTGCGCGGGGAACGCGACGGCGACAAGGCGGCGGAACACCGCCGTCGCGCGTCCGCCGACGGCCGCCGAGAACGCCGCCTCCCGGGCGGCGAGCTCCTCCTCGTCCAGAACGCCCCCGGAGACGGCGAACGAAAGCAGGTCGGCGACGACGGCGCGGACGTCGTCGTTGCAGAGGTCGGGCCGGACCTTCCCCCTGCGTCCGAGCGCGGCGAGCGACTCGGCTCCGACCCGCCCCGCGGCGTTCCGCGGCTGGAAGACGAGCGAGAGCAGCAGCCCGTTCGACAGCTTCGCCGGGTCGCGCCCGGCGGCGCGAACCTTCGAGCGGAGGCGAAGGAATTCGTCGCACTCCCTGCGGAGGGCGGCGTCGGTCCGGTAGAGCTCCCTGCAGGACGGGAGGGAGGAGTCGGGGGCGGGGTGCGCGTTCGTCGGGCGGATGGCGGCGGGAGGGACCATGGAGTCGGTGTGCCTTTCGGGATTCGGGGTTGGTGTTTCGGGGTGGAGAAAGATCGAAAAGGGGGGCGCCCCCTTCCCTCCGCGCCGAGGCGGAGGGATGGGACCGGCGCCGCCGCGCAAGGGCGCGGCAGCGGGCAAGGGGAACGGTTTCGCTTGTCAAGGAGCAGGGAGAACAATCGCCTTCGCCGGATAGTATAACACCGTCCCGTCGATTTATCAACCGCGCCGTAACTTTTTTTTG
>CAMOEO010000198.1 GCA_946612175.1 uncultured Verrucomicrobiota bacterium | reverse complement strand
CGGTAGACGGCGCCGTTCACCTCGCTCGCGAAGTAGAGACGGCCGCCGGCGCGGACGACAGCGAGCTTGTTCAGGGCGAGCTCCCGCTCCGAGCGGAGCCCAGGCCAGACGGCGTCGACCGTCCACGCGCCGCTCGCGGCGTCGATGCGCCAGCGCACCAGCCGGCCGCCGTGTCCCGGGACGTAGGCCAGCTCCGGATGGTCGGGGTCGACGCCCCAGCCGTTGTTGGCGAACGTCTGCCACGCGGGGAAGGCGCGAAGGAGCGCGCCGGTCTCGCAGTCCCATTCGGTCAGGCGGTTCGGGCCCTCGACCTCGACGACGAGCAGCCGGTCGCGTCCGTCCGCGCCGCGGCGCACCGCGAGGCGCGTCGGTCGCAGAAAGGTCTCCGGATCGAAGGCGCCGGGCGTCTGCGCGTCCGCGCGGCCGAAGCGCAGTTCCTCGCGGCCCTTTGCGGAGAGCCGCCACGCGTGGTTGCGCGCCGGGTCGGCGACGTAGAACCGCCCCTGCGAATCGACCGCGAGGTCCGTCGGGGCAAGGCCTGCGGGAACGTCGAAGAGCTCCGCCGGATCGCCGGCGGGCAGTCCCGCGCGCAGCGGAAGGCGGGCGACCGCGAAGCGGCCGTCGGCCGGCTCGTGCAGGACGAAGAGCGCGTCGCCGCGCAGCGCGAAGGCGTGCGGACGGCGGAGCGGGACGGCGGCGAGCCGCGCGCCCGTTTCGCCGTCGTGCGCGGTGAGCGTGTCCACGAACTCGGTCCTGCTCTCCTCGGGCCAGTCGCGGTTCCACTCGGGGTGCCACACCGGGACGATCTTCCCGCGCTGCGCGAGCCAGACGACCGAACGGCCGCCGCCGGCGGGCGCGGCGACCATGTCGGCGACCGCGCCGGGGGGCAGGAATCCGCCGGAGCGCGCCGGGGCGCTGTCCGGCCCGAACGGGCGCCCGTCGGAGCGGTAGACGAAGTCGCGCGTGCCGTCGCGGCTGCACGCCCAGACGACGGTGCCGTCGGTGCAGGCGACCGGTCCGCCGCCCACGCCGCCGGACGGGAACGCGGCGACGACCTGCGCGGGGCCGTCGGGCGCGTCGAGGTCGAGGATCGGGCAGTTGCGGCCGTTCTCGAGATACTGGTACTGGAGGACGACGCGGCGGCCGTCCGGCGAGGCGTCCACGTCGACCATCGGCGAGCAGACGGGATCGCCCTCGAAGGGGATCGGGATCCTGTGCAGGTCCGGCGTGGCGGGGTCCGGGAGGAACGAGCCCGCGCCGCCGACATAGCGCGGGGTGACGGCGTGGAACTCGCCGTCCACGGCCCAGCGGGAGGCGGGCGCGAAGATGCCCTTGAGGCCGTATTCGCCCGGCGGGACGGGCAGGTAGTCGTCGTCGAGGCCGTCCCACTCGGCCTCGAAGCGCCCGCCGTTCTCCGCCGTAACGGTGAACGGGCGGCCCGAGACGAAGGTCGAGACAATGTGCGAGGAATCGTCCGGCAGCGTGGCGGCGAGCGTGACGAGGTACGTCCTCCCGGGCTCGTCCGGGAGCGAAAACGGCACGCGCACGCCGGCCTGCGCGGCGGTGGCGGCGAAGAGGGCGCAGATGAAAACCGCGGAACGGGAGAGAGTGCGTCTTTTCATGCCCTTCAGTCTAGCCGTCCATCCCGCCCTCTGCAACTAGAAACATTCGCCGTTTTGTCAAAACAACAGACTTATCCGCTCCTTCCGACACGGACGCGCCATACCGCGCCGGGGAAGTCACGCCTTGCCGCCGCTCGGGCATTCCGCTAGAATGCGCGCCATGAAACACATCCGTCCCCTTCTCGCCCCGGCCGTCGTCGCGGGGTGCCTTCTGCTCGCCGGATGCACGACGCCGCGCCGCCCCGTGGCCGACGTGCCGGCGCAAGTCTCGTCCGACGTCGCGCTCTCGCTCTGGAACGAGGACGCCCCCGCGCGGGTGGCGCTCGTCGCCTACGTCGAGGCGGTTACGGATCCGGACGGTCCGGATTTCATCCCACCCGCGGAGCGCGTGGCGGTGTTCGACCTCGACGGAACGCTCTTCTGCGAGACGGACCCGAACTACTTCGACTACACGCTGCTCGTCCACCGCGTGACGGAGGACATGGACTACCGCGACCGCGCGAGCGAGGCCGAGCGGGAGACGGTCCGGAAGATCCTCGAGATGAACGCGACCGGCGTCGCCGCGAAGGGACTCGAGACCGACCACGGAAAGGCCGTCGCCTCCGCGTTTTCCGGATTCACCCTTGACGAATTCTCCCGCTACGTCCAGGCGTTCAAGGAGCTTCCGATGCCGGGCTACGACGGGATGGCGCGCGGGGACGGCTGGTACCGGCCGATGCTGCAGGTCGTGGACTATCTGCGCGCCAACGGCTTCCGTGTCTGGGTCGTGAGCGGCACCGACCGGTTCATCGTTCGCGGCCTCGTGGCGGGGTCTCCGCTCGCCGTGCCGCCGGACCGGATCATCGGCTCCGACGAGACCGTCGTCGCGACGGGCCAGAACGGCGCGGACGGGCTCGTCTACCAGCTCGCCGAAGGCGACGAGGTCGTCCTCGGCGGGCGGTTCGTCGTCAAGAACCTCAAGATGAACAAGGTATCCGCCATCGTGCGCGAGATCGGCGCGCGGCCGGTGCTCGCCTTCGGGAACAGCACCGGCGACTCGAGCATGGCGGCCTACGCGACGCGCGGCAATCCGCGCCGCGCCCTCGCGTTCATGCTCTGCTGCGACGACGTCGAGCGCGAGAACGGCAACCCGGAGAAGGCGGCGAAGATGCGCGCCCTCTGCGAGGCGAACGGCTGGGTCCCGGTCTCGATGAAGGACGACTGGAAGACGATCTACGGCGACGGCGTGTCCCGCCGCTGACTTTCGGAGCCGTCGAGGACGAGATCGCCCCAGTTCTCGGGGCGGAGGGAGGCCTCGGAGGGGATGTCGCTCACGAGGTTGCCGCCGGGGGCGCTCCAGAAGACGCGCGAGGCGGTGGTGCGGCCGGAGGCGTCGGAGGAGAGGAGGCCGAAGTCGCCGCGCAGCTCGGTGCCCGGCGCGGGCGGAGAGGAGAGGCCGAGCTCGGCCCATGGGACGTCGAGCGTGGCGGCGTAGCCCTCGGCCGTGGTCTCGACCGCAAGGCGAACGGTTTCCGGTGCGGGGCCGACGTCGTCGAAGGCGATGGTCGCGACGGGCGAGGAGTACACGCGGCGGCGCTCGGCGGGGGCGCCGGGCGAGGTCTCGCGCATGGCGAGGACGTACGGCGCGCCCTGGAACGGCGCGGCGACGTAGCGGACGCCCGGCGTGGCGGAGTCCCGACTCAGCCGCACGTCCAGCGCGTCGCCGCCCTTGAAGAGCAGCGTCGGGTCGGCGACGCCGTTTTTCCACGGGGAGAGCGGGTCGGAGACGTCGAAGCGCACGTGGAAGCCCGCGTCGTCCCAGCAGAGCGAGACCGAGGCGCGCTCGGGCTGGCCTTCGCGGGAAAGGGTGAAGCTCGGGGCTGAAGCCCCGAGCACGGAACCGGCTTCGCGGGGGACGGAGAGGCGGCGGGGCGTGGAGGAGGCGGAGGAATCGCGGGCGGCGCGATCGGCGGCGGCGCGGGCGACGTCGGCTTCGGAGAGCGCGAAGGGGACGGGCGGGAGTTCGCGCGCGGTGTCGAGGCCCTCGATGCGGACGACCATGCCCGCTTCGCGGGAGAGGCCGCAGGAGGTGCGGACGGCGCCGTCGTCGTGGCGCCCGGCCCAGCCGCAGAAGTGCTCCGAGCCGCCGGAGAAGCCCTCCATCGGCTGGTCGAGGAGCGCCTCCTCGGTGTCGGGGAGCGGCGGCGTCGGGAGACGGCCGTCGCGGAAGAAGGAGGAGACGAAGAGCCCGTCCTGCGTGAGCCAGTAGTCCTCGCCGAGGTTGCCGCGGATCATGAAGAGCGCGGGCGCGTCGCCGTCGGCGGGGACGGTGCCGCAGATGCGCAGGCAGCCGATGAGCAGGCCGGGGCGCGCCATCGGCGCGTCGTGCGAGCCGTGGACGCCGTGGTAGGGCGAGGGGTAGCGCCAGCGGATCGCGCCGGTGCGGCCGTCGAAGCCGATCACCCAGTCGGAGGCGGGCTCGCGCAGGTGCGCGAAGGCGAGGACGAGGTCGGAGCCTGGGACGGGCGTGGACTCGATGAGCGACCAGCCCTCGGGCAGTGCGACGCGCGTCCAGCCGCCGTCGGCGCTCCAGACCGGCGCGCCGTCGTCGGTGAACGAGACGGGGGCGACGCGCCAGACGCCGGGTTGGTTCGGCGTGCCGTCGCAGTAGAAGGAGAAGTCCTCGGGGCGGACGCGGCGGTACCAGCCCTTGCCGCCGAAGAGCGGCAGCGAGGGCGCGCCGTTGCCGGCGCGCGTGCCGGGGCCGTAGTCGGTCGGGCGCAGCGCCGGGGCGATCTCGCACTCGGCGCGCTGCACGAGCTGGTCGCCGTTGCGGTCGGTCCAGAGCACGAGGTCGGCGGGGTCGCGGTCCGCGAACTGCCCGCGCGCGCCGGCGACGATCTGCGCGCCGTATTCGCCGCCGTAGGCGCGCTGGATCTCGGCGACGTTGCAGAGTGCCGAGACGGTGCGCCACGAGCCCGTGGCGGGGTCTCGCAGCAGCACGACGAGCCCGCCGCCCCAGCCGCCGGGCGCGACGAAGTATTCGCGCCGCTCGCCCGAGGCGGACGAGAAGAACATGTGCCCGTTGTCGCCGAGTTCCGGCGGCGGGTCTGCGGTCGGCGAGCCGATTAGCGAGAGGTCGGGCGTCTGCATGAGCTCGACGACGCGCCAGTCGCGCGGTCCGCCGGGGCCGAACGCGATCTCGTTGCCCTCGGCGAAGGCGCGGGTCGGGTCGGAGTCGTGCAGGCCCGTGCCGGAGGCGGAGTAGCCGGTGTTGCCGACATAGTCGCGGCGGAGGGTGCCGTCCGGGTTCCAGACCGAGACGCGCCGCGGGCGACGGCTGCATTCGGCGACCCAGACCGCGCCGTCGTTGGCGACCGCGAGGCCGGTCGGCGCGTAGAGGCCGTCGGGCTCGAAGTGGCCCTGGCCCGGGCGGCCGCCGCGCTTGCCGAAGGCGCGCTCGAAGACGAAACCCGAGGCTGAAGCCTCGGGCACGGAACCGGCTTCGCGCACAGGGGCGAACTTCTTCACTTGGAGAGCCGGGCCGGCATCGAGCGCGTAGAGCGCGCCGGCGCGGTCGAAGGCGAGCGCGGCGACCGCGCCGAGGGAGGCGCCGGCAAGCGGCAGGGAGCCGGACTGCCCGGTCGCGACGTCGTGCCAGCGGAGGGAGTAGACGGGGCCCTTCCGGCCGTCGAGGAAGATCCGGACGTCTCGGCCGCGGACGAGGTAGTAGAGCCGGCCCTCGCGGAGAACGGCGGCACGCAGCTCCCGGGGAACGAGGAACGAACGGCGCAAGGCGGCGGACGACGCGTCGTAGACGGACGCGTCGCCGTTTTCCCGGACGAGAACGAACGATTCGGCGTCCGCCGCGATGGCGCAGACGGGGGCGTCCCCGGAGGGCCCGGATTCGAGCGCGGCGAGCGGGAGTGGCATCGGGAGCTCCGCGCCGTTGCGGACGAACGGCGCGGGGGCGCCGGTGTCGGCGTCGAGGCGCAGCAGGTGCGTGCCCATCGCGTTCCAGTCGTTGGGGATCGAGTAGGCGAAGCGGCCGCCAACGGCGGCGCAGGCCGCGCCGCGGACGTCGCCCCAGCGCTTGCGGCCGTCCGGGCCGATGCCGATCGCGCCGGCGCCGCCCTCGGCGAAGTCGCACCACGCCACGACGCCGCCGTCGGCGGTCGCGGCGAGGTGGCGGATCACGGCGTGGTCGGCGGCCCAGGCGCCGGTGTGGTCGGCGGTCGACCACGGGGGCGTGCCGGGGTTGTAGAAGCAGCGCTCGTAGACGCCGTGCAGGGCG
>CAMOEO010000197.1 GCA_946612175.1 uncultured Verrucomicrobiota bacterium | reverse complement strand
GCGCCGCCGCGGCCTTCCCCGTCGCCCCGGGGACCGCCCCGCTCTCCTGACCCCGCCGCCGCGATGGACCCCTCCCCCGCCGCCCCGTCCGGCGCCGCCGCCTTCCGCCGCGGATTCGTCGACGCGCTTCCGATCTGCTTCGGCTACCTCGCCGTCGGCTTCGCCATCGCCGCCGCCGCCGTCGCCGGCGGCCACCCCGTCTGGTCGCCCGTCCTCCAGTCGCTCACGCAGCTCTCCGGCACGAGCCAGGGCGCCTTCTCCCACCGCGCCATCCCCGGTCCCCCCGGCGGCTCCTGGGAGCTGCTGCTGCTCTGCGTCGGCCTCAACCTCCGCTACGTCCTGCTCTCCCTCTCCCTCGCCCAGCGGCTCCCCCCGGAGCTCGGGCTCGGCCGCCGCCTCCTCGCCGCCTGCGCCGTGACCGACGAGAACGTCGCCCTCGCCGTCTCCCGCCCCTTCGCCCTCTCGTTCCCCTACCTCGCGGGCGTCCTCGCCTCCTCCTACCTCGGCTGGAACGCCGGCAACGCGCTCGGCGCCGCCGGCACGTCCCTGCTTCCCCCCTCGGCGCTCGGCCCGCTCGGCATCGCCCTCTACGCGATGTTCGCGGCGATCGTCGTCCCCGCCGCCAGGGCCTCCCGCCCGACGCTGCTCTGCGTCGCGGGCGCCGCCCTGCTCAACGTCGCGCTCCGCACCCTCCCCGCCTCCGCGCGCCCCTCGCCCTCCCTCGCGGTCCTCGCCGCCGGCGTCGCCGCCGCGGCGGTCTCCGCGTGGCTCTTCCCGGCCCGGACCGCGGACCGCCCGGAAGCGCCCGCCCCCGGCACGCGCGACCCGGACGGAAAGGAGGACGCGCCATGACCCACGCCCGCCTCCTCGGACTGATCCTCGCCGTCGCCGCGGCGTCCTGGCTCCTGCGCGCCGCGCCGATGGCGCTGCTGCGCCGCCCGCTGCGCGACCCGCGCCTCGTCGCCTTCATCGAGCGCCTCCCCTACGCCATCCTCGCGGCGATGGTGGTCCCGGACGTCTTCTCCTCCACGGGCGACCCCGCCAGCGCCACCGCCGGCTTCGCCGTCGCCCTCGCGCTCGCCCTCCTCGGCCGCTCCCTCCCCGTCGTCGCCGCCGCCGCGACCGCCGTCGCCCTCCTCGTGCGCTTCTTCGCCCCCTGACCCCGCCCCCGTCCCGAACTCCTCCTGCACGACAAGGCGCTGATGGCGTACAAGCGTCACGCGCCGCCGTCCGCCCGCCTAGCACCGAACAGAAACGGCGGCCGGCGCGAATGCGTCGGCCGCCGGGTTCGAGCGGAAATGCGGAGGACTAGCGGAACGCCGCCTCGTTCCAGCGCAGCTCGTTGCGGAACGCGCGGATCGTGGTGTCCTTGTCAATGAGGACGGTCTCGATGCCCATCGCGTCGCCCCAGTCGAGGATCTGCTCCGGGGTGAGGTCGAGCGTGAAGGCCGTGTGGTGCGCGCCGCCCGCGTAGATCCACGCCTCGGCCGCGGTCGGGAGGTCGGGCAGCGGCTTCCACAGCGCGGAGGCGACGGGGAGCTTCGGCATCGGGACGTCCTGCGGCAGGCACTCGACCGCGTTCACGATGAGGCGGAAGCGGTGGCCGAGGTCCACGAGCGAGCAGGCCGTTCCGGCGCCGGGCTTGCAGGTGAAGACGAGGCGCGCGGGGTCCTCGCGCTCGCCCATCGAGAGGAAGTCGACCTTGATCGCGGGCTTGCCGGACGCGATCGAGGGGCAGACCTCGAGCATGTGCGCCTGGAGGATCGCCTCCGCGCCGGGCACGAGGTGGTAGGTGTAGTCCTCCATGAACGACGAGCCCTTCGCGTCCTTGATGCCGGCGCCCATCGCCTTGAGCAGGCGCACCATCGCGGCCGTCTTCCAGTCGCCCTCGGCGCCGAAGCCGTAGCCGTCGGCCATCAGGCGCTGGATCGCGAGGCCGGGGAGCTGGCGGAGGCCGCCGAGCGTCTGGAAGTTCGTGACGATCGCCTGGTAGTCGTGGCCGTCGAGGAACGCGCGGAGCCCCAGCTCGATGCGCGCCTGCTCGGCGACGTGGCGGCGGAACTCGGCGGGGTCGCGCCCCTCGAGGATGATGTCGTAGTCGGCGTAGTACCGGTCCGTGAGCGCCTCGACGTCGGCGGCCGGGACGGCGTCCGCGGCCTTGGCCATCTCGGAGACGTCGTAGGCGTCGACCGACCAGCCGAACTTCAGCTCCGCCTCGACCTTGTCGCCCTCGGTGACGGCGACGTCGCGCATGTTGTCGCCGAAGCGGACGACGCGCAGATGGGCGCTCTCGACGACGCCGACCGCGGTGCGCATCCACGAGGCGATCTTCGCCTGGACGCGCGGGTCGGTCCAGTGGCCGACGGCGACCTTGCGCGGGACGCCCATGCGGGTCATCATGTGGCCGAACTCGCGGTCGCCGTGGGCCGACTGGTTCGTGTTCATGAAGTCCATGTCGATGTCGGCGAACGGGATCTCGCGGTTGAACTGCGTGTGCAGGTGCATGAGCGGCTTGCGGCAGCGCTGGAGGCCGTGGATCCACATCTTGGCGGGGGAGAAGGTGTGCATCCAGAGGATGACGCCGGCGCACTTCGGGTCGTCGGAGGCGGCCTGGAGCGTGCCCTCGATCGAGACGGAGTCGATGAGCGTGGGCTTCCAGACGACGGGGAACGGCAGCGCGCCGGAGGCGTTGAGGCCGGCGACCATCTCCTGCGAGTGGGCGGCGACGGTTTTGAGGCATTCGTCGCCGTAGAGGTCCTGGGAACCGGTGGCGAACCAGAAGACGTAGTCGGGGGTGGGCAGCATGGGGTTTTCCTTGGGGTGGCGGGGGGGCCGCGGCGGACGCGCCGCGCGCCGCCCCCGTGGGGTCGGTGATGCGCCCATTGTACCCTTTCGCCCCGTGCAATCCAAGCGAAAAAAACGCGCGCAAATTCCCGCTTTCCGGCGGGCGGGCGGTGTGCTAGAATGCCGGTCCGTCCACGGAGGTCCGCCCATGCCCGACACGATCATCGTCCTCGACTTCGGTTCGCAGTACAACCAGCTCATCGCCCGCCGCATCCGCGAGAAGGGCGTCTACAGCGAGCTGCGGCCCCACACGATGACCGCCGCGGAGATCCGCGCCGTGCCCGGCCTGAAGGGCGTGGTCTTCTCCGGCGGCCCGAAGAGCGTCAACGACGCGGACGCCTACGGCTTCGACCCGGAGATCCTCGGGCTCGGCGTCCCGATCCTCGGCATCTGCTACGGGATGCAGCTGCTCAGCAAGCAGCTCGGCGGCCGCGTCGCGCGCAACCCGAACGGCCGCGAATACGGGCGCATGCCGATGGAGCAGGTGGCGCCGTGCCCGCTGCTGGACGGCCTGCCCGCGCGGCAGGACGTCTGGATGAGCCACGGCGACCACGTCGAGGTGCTGGCCCCCGGCTTCCGCCTCGCCGCGCGCAGCGACAGCGGCTTCTTCGCCGCGGCGTTCGATCCCGACCGCCGCCTCTACGCGGTGCAGTTCCACCCGGAGGTGCGGCACTGCGTCTACGGGAGCGACATCCTCGCCAACTTCCTCTTCCGCGTCTGCGGCTGCGAGAAGAACTGGACGATGGAGGGCTACCTCGAATCGCAGGTCCGCGCGATCCGCGAGCAGGTCGGCGACCGGCGCGTGCTCTGCGGGCTCTCCGGCGGCGTCGACTCCACCGTCGTCGCGGTGCTCCTCCACCGCGCGATCGGCGACCGGCTCACCTGCATGTTCATCGACCACGGCATGCTGCGCAAGAACGAGGGCGAGCAGGTGATGGAGACATGCGCCGGGCTCTTCGGGATGAACGTCGTCCGCATCGACGCGCGCGAGCGCTTCCTCTCGAAGCTCGCGGGCGTCGTCGAGCCCGAGCGCAAGCGCAAGATCATCGGCGCGGAGTTCGTCACGTGCTTCGACGAGGAGAGCGCAAAGCTCGGCTCGTTCGACTTCCTCGCGCAGGGCACGCTCTACACGGACGTGATCGAGAGCGGCACCGCGACCGCGCAGACGATCAAGAGCCACCACAACGTGGGCGGCCTCCCGAAGGAGATGAAGTTCCGCCTCGTGGAGCCCCTCAACAAACTCTTCAAGGACGAGGCCCGCGCGCTCGGCGAGGCGCTCGGCATCCCGCGGGAGATCGTGTGGCGCCAGCCGTTCCCGGGGCCCGGCCTCGGCATCCGCATCCTCGGCGAGATCACGGAGGAGAAGCTCGCGATCGTGCGCGAAAGCGACGCGATCCTGCGCGAGGAGATCGCGCGCGCCGGGCTCGAGAAGGACGTGTGGCAGTACTTCACGGTCCTCACGAACGTGCGCAGCGTCGGCGTGATGGGCGACGAGCGGACCTACTCGTGGGCCGTCGCCGTTCGCGCCGTGACGTCGATCGACGGCATGACGGCCGACTGGGCGCGCCTGCCCTGGGAGGTCCTGGCGACCGTATCGCGCCGCATCGTGAACGAGGTGCCCGGCGTGAACCGCGTCGTCTACGACGTCACCAGCAAGCCGCCGTCCACGATCGAGTGGGAGTAGGCGTCGCGGAGCGGGGGCGAGGACGCCACCGCCGCGGAACAACGAAGAACGACGCGGGAGCTTCGGAAGCTCCCGCGTCGTTCCGTGGGTGCGGGCGGCGAAACCGCGCTAGAACCAGCGGGCGAGCAGGCCGGCGAAGCCGTTGCCGTGGCGGGCCTCGTCCTTGGCCATCTCGTGGACCGTGTCGTGGACCGCGTCGTAGCCGAGCTCCTTCGCCAGCTTGGCCAGCTCGAGCTTGCCGGCGCAGGCGCCGGCCTCGGCGTCCGCGCGCATCTGGAGGTTCTTGCGGGTGTCGTCGGTCACGACCTCGCCGAGCAGCTCGGCGAAGCGGGACGCGTGGTCGGCCTCCTCGAACGCGTAGCGCTTGAACGCCTCGGCGACCTCGGGGTAGCCGTCGCGCTCGGCCTGGCGGCTCATCGCGAGGTACATGCCGACCTCGCAGCACTCGCCGTTGAAGTTGTCCCGGAGCCCCTTCACGACGCGCTCGTCGAGGCCTTTGGCGGAGCCGACGGCGTGCTCGCACGCCATCGGGGGGAGGGAGAGCTTGCCTTTGCCGGGCGCGGCCGGGGCGGCCGCGGGGGCCGCGGCGGGCGCCTCCATCTTCTTGAACTTGTCGGCCGGGGCCTTGCAGACCGGGCACTGGGCGGGCGGCTGGTCGCCCTCGTGGACGTAGCCGCAAACGGAGCAGACGTACTTCATGGGATTTTTCTCTTTCGTTGGTGTGGGCCGTCGGGCCCGGGTTGTGGGAAGCCCCGCGGGTGCGGCGCGGGGGGATGGCGCGCAATTCTAGCGGAAGTCGAGGGCGAAAGACAATCACTCTTTTTCGGGCAGCATCCGGAAGAGGCGCTCGGAGACCGCCTCGGGGAGGGAGGAGATCCACCACGTCGCGAGGCGCATCGGCCACGGGAACGCGACGATCCCCTTCCCCTTCGCGATGCCGCGGCAGATGACGTCCGCCGCCGCGGGCGCCTCGAGGAAGAACGGCATCGGGCAGGTGTTGCGGTCGGTGATCCGCGAGCGAACGAACCCGGGGCAGACGGTCGTGACGGAGATCCCCTCGCGCCGCAGCCGCCCGCGCAGCGCCGCGCCAAGCGCCTTGACGCACGCCTTGCTCGCGCTGTACGCGGGGCACTGCGGCATGCCGTGGTAGCCGGTCATCGAGGACGTGATCGCGAGGCGCCGCGCGGTGCGCGCGACCCCGGGCGCGCGGTAGCGGGCGATCGCGGGCAGCACCGTGTTGAGCCCGCCGCCGACGTTGACGCCGAACCCCGCGCGGACGGCGGCCTCGTCGTCCTCGCGCCCGCCGGCGCTCACGCCGGCGTTGGCGTAGACGAGGTCGAGCGGCGCGAGCGCGTCGCTCTCCTCGATCCAGGCGCGCGTCGCCGCC
>CAMOEO010000196.1 GCA_946612175.1 uncultured Verrucomicrobiota bacterium | reverse complement strand
TCATGAGCTTGAAGAGCGTGGTCTTGCCGGCGCCGTTGCCGCCGATGACGCCGACGATGCCGCCGCGCGGCAGGTCGAAGGAGAGGTTCTCGAAGAGGAGCTTGTCGCCGAAGCCCATCTTGAGGTCGCGGGCGCGCACGACGAGGTCGCCGAGGCGCGGGCCGGCGGGGATGCGGATGCGCAGCTCCTCCTCGCGGGTGTCGACCTGCTGCGAGGCGAGCTCCTCGTAGCGCTTGAGGCGCGCCTGGCTCTTGGCGTGGCGGCCGGAGGGGTTGGTGTGGACCCACTTGAGCTCGTCCTCGAGCAGCTTGCGGCGGGAGTCGTTCTGCTTCTGGAGGCGGGCCATGAGGGCCTGCTTCTGCTCGAGCCACGCCTCGTAGTTGCCCTTGTAGGGGTAGGTGCGGCCGCCGTCGAGCTCCAGGATCCACTCCGTGACGTTGGAGAGGAAGTAGCGGTCGTGGGTGACGACGATGAGCGTGCCCTTGAACTTCTTCAGGTACGCCTCCAGCCACGCGACGCACTCCGCGTCGAGGTGGTTCGTCGGCTCGTCGAGCAGGAGGATGTCGGGGTTGGAGAGCAGCAGGCGCGCGAGCGCGACGCGGCGGCGCTCGCCGCCGGAGAGGGGGGCGACGCTCGCGTCGGCGGGCGGGAGGCGGAGCGACTCCATCGCCATCTCGACGTTGTGGTCGAGGTCCCAGAGGTTCGCGGCGTCGATCTCGTCCTGCAGGCGGCCCATCTCGGCGTTGAGCCTGTCGAGCTCCGCGTCGTCCGTCACCTCGCCGAGGAGGCCGCAGATCTCGTCGTAGCGGTCGAGCTTCCGCTGCGCCTCGACGACGCCCTCGCGCACGCACTCCTCGACGGTCTTCGAGGGGTCGAGCCGGGGCTCCTGCGGGAGGTAGCCGACGCGGGTGGAGTCGGGGATGATGCACTGCCCCATGAACTCCTTGTCCTCGCGGGCGAGGATCCTGAGGAGCGACGACTTGCCGGAGCCGTTGACGCCGATGACGCCGATGTGGGCGCCGTGGAAGAAGGAGAGGTTGACGTCCTCCAGCACGGTCTTGGCGCCGTGCTGCTTGGTGACGCCCACGAGGGAGATCGCGTATTCGCCGGCCATGTCGCTAGCCCTGCGGTTCGAAGGCGGCGACGAGCTCCTCCCGGGTCGTGGCGGCGAGGACGCGGTCGCGGACGCGGCGGTTGGCGAGCTGGCGCGTGACCACGGCGAGGAAGCGGATGTGGGAGTTGGCGTCGGAGGGCGGGGAGAGCGTGGCGATGAAGATCTGCGCCGGCTCGCCGTCGAGCGAGTCGAACGGGATGCCGGAGGGGGCGAGGGCGATCATCGTGACGAGGCGGTCGACCACCTCGGTCTTGGCATGGGGGATGGCGACGCCGTACTGCATGCCGGTGGACATCTTCTCCTCGCGGTCGACGAGGGCGGCGAGCACCTCGTCGCGGCGGTCCTGCGCGACGATGCCGCGGGCGACGACGACGTCGGCGAGCTCGGCCAGGACCCCCTGCTTGTCCTTCGCGGCGAGCGCGGGGACGAAGAAGGTGTCGGAAAGGAAGGAGACGGGGTCTTTCTGGGGTTCGTTCACGGCTGCTTCCCCGGCGCCGGGGCCGGGGCGGGGGAGGGTTGGTCGGGGAAGGCGGGGGCGCCGCCGGCGCGGGCGGAGAGCTCGGCGAGGCGGGCGCGCGCGAGGGGCGCTTCGGCGGAGGAGGGATGGAGGCGGAGGAACTCGCGGTAGGCGACCGCGGCGGCGCCGTCGTTGTGGCGGACGCGGTCGTAGAAGGCGGCCTTCTCGAACGCGGAGCGGGTCGAGACCGCGACGAGCTCGTCGAGCTTCGCGGAGACCTCGGCGGCCTCGGGGCGGCCGGACGCGGCGCGGAGGGCGAGGCGGAGGCCCTCGATGGCGTGGTCGCGCGTGCGCTCGTCGTTGGGGTGGCGCCGGGCGAGGCGGTAGCGGCAGCCGGCCGCGTGGAGGAGGGCGTCCGTCGCGAGGGGGGAGGAGGGGTACTTGGCCGGGAGTCGCTCGAAGGCGACGATGGCCTTCTCCCACTCCCCGGAGCGCTCGTAGCAGTCGCCTTCGGCGAAGACGGCCGCCGGGGCGAACGCGGCGTCCGGCGCGTTCGCGACGATGTGGCGGTACATGGAGGCGACCATCTCGGTCGACGGGGACCAGGGGCCGCCGCCGATCTTGGCTCGCAGCTCGTTGGCGACGGCGTACTGGGAGGCGACGACGGCGGCGTAGGTCGCCCCGGCGGCGGGGGACTGCGCGTACCGCTCGAGGTAGTACTGGTATTCGCGGAACGCGTCGTCCCAGTCGCGTTCGCGCTCCCGGAGGGAGGCGACGGCGAGCTGCGCCTCGGCGGCCTCGGGGCTGGCGCCCCAGTTGTGCACGAGCGCGTCGTACGCCTTGCGCGCGGAGCCGAAGTGGCGGGCGCGCTCGAACCGGCGGGCGCGCGCAAGCTGCGCGGCGGGGGTGGACTCCGCCGGACGCCCCCAGACGTAGCAGGGGGTCTTGTAGTCCGGGGCGGCGGCGCGGTCCGAGGGGGTGAACGTGTCGTCCGGCCCGGGGCCGACCGGCCCGCCGGGTTGCGCGGCGGGTGCCGGAAGGGCGGCCAGCGCCAGGGCGAGGGTCGCGGTTGCGCGGAGGAGGAGAGCGGGGGGACGGACGTGCATGGACTCGCGGTTCCGGGGCGCCGCGCGGGCCGGCCGGTCCGCGGCGACGGACGGGGTCGGGGCTAGCCCGCGCGGCCGCGGATGCGGCCGTGCTGGAGGAAGCCGTCGTAGGAGCGCATCACCAGGAAGGACTCGACCTGGCGCATCGTGTCGAGGCCCACGCCGACGATGATCAGCAGCGAGGTGCCGCCGAAGAAGCCGGCGAGGGACTGGTTGACGTTGCCCATCGACATGAGCAGCGACGGGATGATCGCGATCAGGATCAGGCCCACGCAGCCGATGAACGTCACGCGCGTCATCGTCAGGTCCAGGAACTCCGCCGTCGGCAGGCCGGGGCGGATGCCGGGCACGTAGCCGTTGGAGCTCTTGAGGTCGTCGGCGATGCGGACGGCGTTGAACTGCGTCGCCACCCAGAAGAAGGAGAAGAAGGCGATCAGCAGCGCGTAGGAGACCAGGTAGGCGGCGGAGGGGTCGGAGTAGCCGATCTTGAGCGCCTCGCCGTAGCGGCGGAGCCAGCCGAGGGCCGTCGCCTTCGGGCTGATGTTGGCGAAGATCCAGCCGAGGGCCGCGAGGATCGGCTGCGCGAAGATGATCGGCATGACGCCGCCGAAGTTCACGCGCAGCGGCAGGTAGGTCGAGCGGCCGCCGACGACGCGCCCGCCCACGGAGCCGCGGGCCGTATGGATCGGCACCTTGCGCACGCCGTCGACGAGCAGGATCGTGCCGGCGAAGACGAGGACCGCCAGGCCGACGAGCACGAGCAGCGTGAAGGGGTTGTACTCGGGCGACGCGCCGCCCTGCGAGGTGAACTTGAGCGCCGTCTGCCACAGGGCGTGCGGGAGGCGGGCGCAGATGTTGACCATGATGATGATCGACATGCCGTTGCCGATGCCCCGCTCGGTGATCTGCTCGCCGAGCCACATGACGAGCATCGTCGCCGACGTCATCGCGATGATGGTGAGGATCTCGAACCCGAGGCCGCCCCACGCGACGAGCGGGGTCTGGATGCCGAGGTGCTCGGAGTGCTCGAGCAGCTTGGCGATGCCGAAGGCCTGGCCGGCGCAGAGCACGAGCGTGAGGTAGCGCGTGGTCTGCGTCAGCTTCTGCCGGCCGACGTCGCCCTCGCGCGCCATCTTCTCCAGCGACGGGATGATCGCCGTCATGAGCTGGATGATGATGCTGGCGTTGATGTACGGCCAGATGGAGAGCATGCCGACCGCGCAGTTGGCCAGCGCGCCGCCCGTGAACACGTCGGCCATGCCCATCAGGCCGCCGGCGTTGGAGGCGTTGGCGCGCAGCCTCTCGGCAAGCTCGGCCACGCCCGCGGGGTTGATGCCCGGGGTCGGGACGACCGCGATGAGGCGGCAGAGCAGAATCAGCGCAAGGGTGAAGAAAATGCGGGAGCGGAGCTCGGGAATCTTCCAGATGTTGCGGAACGCGGACATGGGAGGAAAAATCGGGGTTCGGGGAATTCGGGTCGAAAAACGGCGTTGAGTATAGCAGAAAGCGCCAGGAAAGCAAAGGGGAAAGTGGCGGGCGAATTTTCCCTTGTTCCGACCGGGCGTTTTTGGGATAATCCCCGCCCCGAACGCGCGCGAAAACGCCCGCGCCGCCCCCGCCGAGGCCCCTTCGGCAAGCGACTTTCGACCTTCCCCTTTCAACGTTCAACCCTCCACCCCCATGGCCACCCGCAAAGACATCCACAAGGTCCTCATCATCGGCTCCGGTCCGATCGTCATCGGCCAGGCCTGCGAGTTCGACTACTCCGGCACCCAGGCCTGCAAGGCGCTTCGCGCCTGCGGCTACGAGATCGTGCTGGTGAACTCCAACCCCGCCACGATCATGACGGACCCCGTCATGGCCGACGCCACCTACATCGAGCCGCTCAACGAGCACCGCCTCGAGCAGATCATCGCCAAGGAGCGCCCCGACGCGCTCCTCCCGAACCTCGGCGGCCAGACGGGCCTCAACCTCTCGATGGAGCTCGCGAAGAAGGGCGTCCTCGACAAGTACGGCGTGAAGGTGATCGGCGTCAACCTCGACGCGATCGAGCGCGGCGAGGACCGCGAGGTCTTCAAGGCGACGATGGCCGAGCTCGGCATCGAGACGCCCAAGAGCGGCATCGTCCACTCGGTCGAGGAGGCCGAGAGGCTCGTGAAGGAGCAGATCGGCTTCCCGGTCGTCGTCCGCCCCGCCTACACGATGGGCGGCGCCGGCGGCGGCTTCTGCTACAACGTCGAGGAGCTGCGCACGATCTGCGCCCGCGGCCTCGACGCCTCGCTCACGCACCAGTGCCTCATCGAGGAGTCGATCCTCAACTGGGAGGAGCTCGAGGTCGAGGTCGTCCGCGACGCGAAGAACCAGATGATCGCGGTCTGCTTCATCGAGAACATCGACGCGGTCGGCGTCCACACGGGCGACTCCTACTGCGCCGCGCCGTTCCTCACGATCGACAAGAAGCTCGAGGAGCGCCTCCGCCGCGACGCCTTCCGCATCGTCGAGAAGATCGGCGTCATCGGCGGCACCAACGTCCAGTTCGCGCACGACCCGAAGACGGGCCGCGTCGTCATCATCGAGATCAACCCCCGCACGTCGCGCTCCTCCGCGCTCGCCTCGAAGGCGACCGGCTTCCCGATCGCGCTCGTCTCCGCGAAGCTCGCGAGCGGCATGACGATGGACGAGATCCCCTACTGGCGCGACGGCACGCTCGAGAAGTACACGCCCTCCGGCGACTACGTGGTGCTCAAGTTCGCGCGCTGGGCGTTCGAGAAGTTCCGCGGCGTCGAGGACAAGCTCGGCACGCAGATGAAGGCCGTCGGCGAGGTGATGTCGATCGGCAAGACCTACAAGGAGACGCTCCAGAAGGCCATCCGCGCGCTCGAGCGCGGCCGCGCGGGCCTCGGCTTCGCCAAGGACTTCCACGAGAAGTCCCTCGACGAGCTGCTGAAGATGCTCGCCACGCCTTCCTCCGAGCGCCACTTCCAGATGTACGAGGCGCTGCGCAAGGGCGCCACGGACGAGCAGATCTTCGAGCTCACGGGCGTCAAGGCGTATTTCGTCCAGCAGATGCGCGAGCTCGTGGAAGAGGAAGAAATCATCTTGAAGCATCGCGGCGCGATGCTGCCGGACGAACTCCTCGTCAAGGCGAAAAAGGACGGTTTTTCGGACAAGTACCTCGCGCAGCTGCTCGGCGTGGACGAGAAGGCGATCCGCAAGCGCCGCACCGAACTCGGCTGCGTGGAGACC
>CAMOEO010000195.1 GCA_946612175.1 uncultured Verrucomicrobiota bacterium | reverse complement strand
CCCCCACGAGGCCCTCGACGCCGAAACCCGCGCGGAGATCGTCCGCCGAGCCCTCGAAGCCCTCCCCGGCAAGACCCGCGAAGCCGTCGTCCTCTTCTACCTCGAGCAGCGCCCCTACACCGAAATCGCCACCATCCTCGACATTCCCATCGGCACCGTCATGAGCCGCCTCCACAACGGCCGCAAGCGCCTCGAGCAGCTCCTCCGCCCCCATCTCCAAGACCTCCGATGAAACCCGAACTGGCCAGCCTCCTGAAGGATTCCCTTCCCGCCCCCCCGCTGCGGGACGCGGCCTCCTTCCGCGCCGCGCTCCTCGCCCGCGAGGCCGGGGAGCGCGCCTCGGAGGCGGAGTTCGGCGCGCTGCTCCGCGGCGCTCTCCCCGCCCCCGCGCTCCGCCCGGCCGCGGACTTCCGCGCGTCCGCCGCCGCGCGCGCCGCGGCGGACGCCGCCGCGGACGCCCGCCTCGCCGCCCTCCTGCGCGAGGCCGCGCCCGCCCCCGTGCTCCGCCCGGCCGCCGCCTTCCGCGCCGCCGCGGCGCGGAAGGACCGCCGCGAGCGCGCCCGCGAGCGCGCGTTGCGCCTTCTCCGCGCCGCCAACGCCGCCCTCGTCTCCTCCGCCGCGGCGGTCGTCGTCGCCGCCTCCCTCTTCGCGGCCGACGCCCCCGCCCCCGTCCGGCGCGGCGCCTCCCCCTTCGCGCCCGGCGCCCCGGCGTCCGCCGCCGCCCTGCCGACCGCCGGCTTCGCCGCCGCGTCGCCCGCCGCCGCGTTCGCCTCCGTCGCGCCCGCCGCCGCCTCCACCGTGCGCGCCTCCGCGCGCGCCGCGGCCGGCCTCGGGACCGCCGCGAAGCCCCTCGCCCGCCTCCGCGTCCCGAGCCGCTAGCGAGGCGCCGCCGCAGGGCGCGCGAACGAGGATCGCAAACGCCGCGATCGGTTGCCCCCCGCGCGGCGATCTGCTAGAATCGCGGCCATGTCCTCCACGACGCTCCTCCTGGGTCCGGGCGCGCTTTCCGGCACGGTCGCCGTCCCGCCCTCCAAAAGCCTCCTGCACCGCGGCATGATCTGCGCCGCGCTCGCGGGCGACCCCGCGCTCTGCCCCGCGCCCGCGGCGCCGTCCGAGGACATCGCCGCCACGCGCCGCGCCCTCGCCGCGCTCCTCGCCCCCGCCGACCCCGGCGACGCGCCCGCGCAGGTCGACTGCGGCGAATCCGGCACCACCCTCCGCCTCCTCGTCCCCGTCGCCGCCGCGCTCGGCCGCCCCGCCGTCTTCCTCGGCCGCGGCCGCCTCCCGCTCCGCCCGATGCGCCCCTACGCGGACGCCTTCGCCGGCTCCGGCGCCGTCCTCCGCTTTCCCGACGACCCCGCCGCGTTCCTCCCGCTCGCGGTCTCCGGCCGCCTCCGCCCGGGCGTCTTCGCGCTTCCCGGCGACGTCTCCTCGCAGTTCGTCTCCGGCCTCCTCCTCGCCCTCCCGCTCCTTCCCGGACCCTCCGAAATCCGGCTCTCCTCCCCGCTCGAATCGCGGCCCTACGTCGACATGACGCTCGCCGCGCTCCGCGCCTTCGGCGTCCGCGTCGAGGAGACGCCCGGCGGCTTTTCCGTCCCGGGCGGGCAGCGCTACCGCCCCCTCGCGCCGTTCCCCGTCGAGGGCGACGCCTCGCAGGAGGCGTTCTGGCATCTGGCCAACTTCCTCGGCTCCTCCGTCTCCCTCGCCGCGCCCGCCCGCTCCGGGCTCCAGGGCGACGCCGTCTTCCCGGATCTCCTCGCGCGCCTCGCCGCCGCGCCCGCCGGCGGCCCGCCGCCGGAGATCGACGTCGCGCAGACGCCCGACCTCGTCCCCGCCCTCGCGGCCGCGGCCGCGTTCGCCCCCGCCGGCGCGCGCATCGTCCATGCCGGGCGCCTCCGGCTCAAGGAAAGCGACCGCCTCGCCACCACGCGGACGCTGCTCCGCGCGTTCGGCTCCGCCGCCGAGGAGACCCCCGACGGGCTCCTCGTCCCCCCGGGCCCGCCCGCGCCGCCCCCGGAGCCCCCCGCCGTCGACGGCGCCGGCGACCACCGCATCGTCATGGCCGCCGCCATGCTCGCCACCCGCGTCCCGTGCGTCCTGCGCGGCGCCGGCGCCGTGGCGAAGTCCTACCCGTCCTTCTTCGACGACTACCGCGCCGTCGGCGGCCGCGCGCTTGACCATCCCCGCGCCTTTCCCTAGAATGCGCCGGCCATGACCTCCTCCTACGGCACCACCCTCCGCCTGACGCTCTTCGGCGAATCGCATGGCCCCGCCGTCGGCTGCGTCCTCGACGCCCCGCCGCCCGGCCTTCCCGTCGACCTCGGCGCCGCCGCCCGCCACATGGCGCGCCGAGCCCCCGGCCAGGCCGGCCCCTGGAGCACCGCGCGGCACGAGGCCGACCTACCCGAGATCCTCTCCGGGCTCTTCGAGGGCCGGACGACCGGCACCCCGCTCGCGGCGATCGTCCGCAACGCCGACACGCGCTCCTCCGACTACGCCGCGCTGCTCCGCGCGCCGCGCCCCGGCCACGGCGACCTCACGGGCCGCATCCGCTACGCCGGCGCCAACGACCCGCGCGGCGGCGGGCACTTCTCCGCGCGCGTCACCGCCGCGCTGGCCTTCGCGGGCGCCCTCGCCCTGCAGTGGCTCGCCGCGCGCGGCATCGTCGTGCGCGCACGCGTCGCCGAAATCGCCGGCGTCGCCGACCCCTCCCCCGTCGACCCGCTCGGGCTCTTCTCGGACCTCTCCGCCAAGCCCCTCGCCGCGATCTCCGACGAGGCCGCCGCCGCCATGTCCGCCGCCATCGCCGCCGCCCGCGCCGACGGCGATTCCGTCGGCGGCGTGGTCGAGGTCCGCGCCGCCGGCCTCCCCGCCGGCCTCGGCGCGCCGTTCTTCGACCGCGTCGAGACGCGCCTCGGCGCCATGCTCCTCTCGCTCCCCGCCGTGCGCGGCATCGAGTTCGGCGACGGCTTCGCCTGCGCCCGCCGCCGCGGCTCCGAGAACAACGACCGCCCGACGCCCTCCCCCGACGGCTCCCCCGCCCGCATCCGCCGCGCCACCAACCGCGCCGGCGGCGCCGAGGGCGGCATCACGACCGGGCTCCCCGTCGTCGCGCGCCTCGCCTTCAAGCCCACGCCCTCCATCGCGCGCGAACAGACCACCGTCGACCCCGAGACCAACGCCGAGGTCCCGCTCCGCGTCCCGGGGCGCCACGACCCGTGCGTCGTTCCGCGCGCCGTCCCGCTCGTCGAAAGCGCCGCCGCCTTCGCCCTGCTCGACCTGCTGCTCGCTTCCCGCGCGACCTCCCTCCCCTAGCCTCCCGCCCCTTCAGACGCATCAACCTCTTCAACCCCTTCAACCTCTTCAACCCCTTCAACCCTCGATGCTCCACCTCGTCGCGACCCCCATCGGCAACCTCGCCGACCTTTCGCCCCGCGCGCTCGAAACGCTCCGCGCGGCGCCCGTGGTCGCGGCGGAGGACACGCGCCACACCTGGCAGCTCCTCGCGCACTTCGGCATCCCGCGCCCCGCGCGGATGATCTCCTACCGCGAAGGGGCCGAGGAGCGCGCCGGCGCCCAGATCCTCGAATGCCTCCGCGCGGGGCAGGACGTCGCCCTCTGCACCGACGCCGGCTACCCGGGCATCTCGGACCCCGGCTTCCGCCTCGTGCGCGACGCCGTCGCCGAAGGGCTTCCCGTGACCGTCGTCCCCGGCCCCTCCGCCGCCGACGTCGCCCTCGTCCTCTCCGGCCTCCCGACCTCCTCCTGGACCTTCCTCGGCTTCCCCCCGCGCAAGCCCGGCGCGCTGCGACGCCTCTTCGAGGAGGAGTCCCGCTCCCCCCACACCCTCGTCCTCTACGAGTCCCCCTTCCGCATCGGCCGCACCCTCGCCGCCGCCGCCGAGGTCCTCGGCCCGCGCCCCGCGGCCGTCTGCCTCGAGCTCACCAAGCTCCACGAGCGCGTCGAGCGCGGCACCCTCCCCGAACTGGCCGCCCGCTTCGCCGGCCCGCCCCCGAAGGGCGAGGTCGTCCTCGTCGTCGGCGGGCTCGACCGCGCCGGACGCCGCGCCCTCGGCGACACGGAGGACGGCGACGCGGAGGACGGCGGTCCCGACGACCCCGTCGGCGGCGCCGGCGCCCTCCCTTGATAATCCGCCCCCGAAGGGCTATACTCTCGCGCCATTCCGAATCCACCCCTCCCCCACACCCACACACGCCATGAAAGCCAAGAAAGTCCGCAAGGTCGCCATCCTCACCGCCGGCGGTCTCGCCCCCTGCCTCTCCACCGCCATCGCCGCCCTCGTCGAGGAATACACGAAGGTCGATCCGAAGATCCAGATCATCTGCTACGTCTCCGGCTACAAGGGGCTCCTCGAAGGCAAGTCCGTCAAGGTCACGCCCGCCGTCCGCAAGAACATCGCCGCGCTCTACACGTTCGGCGGCTCGCCGATCGGCAACTCCCGCGTGAAGCTCACGAACGTCAAGGACTGCGTCAAGCGCGGCCTCGTCAAGGAGGGCCAGGACCCGCAGAAGGTCGCGGCCGAGCAGCTCGTGAAGGACGGCGTGGACGTCCTGCACACGATCGGCGGCGACGACACGAACACCGCCGCGGCGGACCTCGCCGCCTACCTCGCGCAGAACAACTACGCGCTCAAGGTCGTCGGCATGCCCAAGACGATCGACAACGACGTCTACCCGATCAAGCAGTCCCTCGGCGCCTGGACCGCGGCCGAGCAGGGCGCGCGCTTCTTCGCGAACGTCGTCGGCGAGCAGAGCGCCAACCCGCGCATGCTCATCGTCCACGAGGTCATGGGCCGCAACTGCGGCTACCTCACCGCCGCCACCGCGGCCGCCTACCGCAAGCTCCTCGACGGCAAGAAGTTCCTCCCCGAGCTCGGCCTCGCCCGCGAGAACTACGAGGTCCACGGCGTCTACATCCCCGAGCTCGCCTTCGACGTCAAGGCCGAGGCCAAGCGCCTCCGCGCCGAGATGGACAAGCACGACAACGTCAACATCTTCGTCTCCGAGGGCGCCGGCGTCTCGACGATCATCAAGGAGATGGAGGCGCGCGGCGAGGAGATCGTGCGCGACGCCTTCGGCCATCCGCGGCTCGACAAGATCAACCCCGGCGCGTGGTTCGCGAAGCAGTTCGCGGAGCTCCTGGGCGCCGAGAAGACGATGGTCCAGAAGTCCGGCTACTTCAGCCGCGCGGCGGCGTCCAACAAGGACGACGTGAAGCTCATCAAGGCCTGCGCCAAGGTCGCGGTGAAGGTCGCGCTCGACCCGAAGGCCAAGGGCGGCGTCGTCGGCCAGGACGAGAACGCCGGGGACAAGCTCCGCGCGTGCGAGTTCGAGCGCATCAAGGGCGGCAAGCCCTTCGACACGGACCAGAAGTGGTTCAACGACCTTCTGAAGGCCATCGGCCAGAAGAAGGGCAAGAAGGCGTAGTGCCCGACTTCGTGACCCAGGCCGGCCCCCTTCGCGAGCTCGTCGAGAGCGAGCTCGCGAAGCTGTTCACGCCCGAGGGACTGCTCACGGACGCGGACGTCCCGCCCGGTCTCGCCGAGCCGATGCGCTACGCGCTCCTGGGCGGCGGCAAGCGCCTTCGGCCGGTGCTCTGCCTCGCGGCGTGCCAGGCCGTGTGCGGCGACCCCGCCCCGGCGCTTCCCGCCGCGCTCGCGATCGAGGTGCTGCACAACTACACGCTCGTGCACGACGACCTGCCGTGCATGGACGACGACCTGCTGCGCCGCGGCCGCCCGACCGTCCACGCGAAATACGGCTACGCCCAGGCGGTGCTGGTGGGCGACGCCCTGCAGGCCGCCGCCTTCCAACTGGCGCTGACGGAGCATGGCTCGCCCCCCTCCGAGAGGGGGGGGGCGCGGAGCGCCGGGGGGAGTACTCCGTGCGGAGCCGCCCCCGATCAT
>CAMOEO010000194.1 GCA_946612175.1 uncultured Verrucomicrobiota bacterium | reverse complement strand
CGCTCCTGCTCCGGCTCCTGCTCCGGCTCCTGCTCCGGCTCCCGCTCCGACACCTGCGCCTGCTCCGGCCCCTGCGCCCGCTCCAGCTCCTGCTCCTTCTCCTGTACCCGCGCACGCGGCCGAACCTCCCAAGGCACCGACGGCCATCCGTCTCGGACGGCCTTCGGGCGGCCTGCCCCTCATCCGGCCCGGCGGCGGCCTCACCGCCCGCGGCTCCAGTCTCACCGCGCGCAGCTCGAGCCTCACCGCCCGCTCCAACCGCGTGACGCGCACGATCCCCGCCGCCGGAATCACCTCGCGCATCCGCGCGAGCGAGGTCCTCGCGGCGCGCCACGCCGGTGAGAACCCCTGCGCCGCCACCTCCCTCCTTTCCCGCCCCCGCCCGGACGACGCCACCGCGAAGGCGATCTCCCCCGACGGCCGGCAGCCGGGCGAGACGATCTCCTTCGGGCTCGCCGCGGGCGTCAAGATGAAGTTCGCCTGGTGCCCGCCCGGCATGTTCCTCATGGGGAGCCCGGACGACGAGGCGGGCCGCGAGACGATCGAGCGCCGCCATTCGGTCTTCCTCACGGAGGGCTACTGGATGGGCGTCACGACCGTCACCCAGGCGCAGTGGATGCTGCTCATGGGGACCAACCCCTCCGCGTTCGCCCTCGGCCCCGAGTTCCCCGTCGAGACCGTCAGCTGGAACGACTGCCAGGAGTTCGTCCGGCGCATGAACCTCTCGGCGCAGGGGATCGGCACGTTCGCCCTTCCGACCGAGGCGCAGTGGGAGCACGCCTGCCGCGCCGGCACCGAGACGCCGTACGCCGGCGACCTGGACGCGATGGCGTGGTACGAGGCCAACAGCCAGGAGCACACCCATCCCGTCGGGCTCAAGGCGCCCAACGCCTGGGGCCTCCACGACATGCACGGCAACGTCTTCGAATGGTGCCAGGACTCCTGGGTGCAGGACTTCCCCACCGAGGGCATGGATCCCGTAGGGCCGCCGGACAAGGTTCCGGGCCAGCACCCCCACGCGATGCGCGGCGGCGCCTGGTGCTATCCGGCAGAGGTCTGCCGCTCCGCCTCGCGCCGCTCCAACTCGCCGGACTTCGCGGCGCAGCTCGTCGGGCTCCGCCTCGTGTTCCTTCCCGGCGCCCACGGCGAGCACGGCCTCCGCCTCCGGCGCAAGGCACCGTAGCGCGGCGCGCGGGAGGGCGCCTTACAGGTAGCGGAACAGGCCGGCCTTGTCCCAGGCCTCGATGCGGTACGGCGCCGCGAACGCCTCGGGCGGGAAGCGATAGGTCGGGGACATGCCCTCGCCCACCCATTCCAGCGAGGAGGACCAGGCATGCCCGTCGGCCTTGCGGCGGACGACGGCCCGGAGCGGAATCTTCACCCCGTCGTTGGCAAGGGCGACGGTGCCGTCCTCCGGGTTCGTGGCGGCGACGGAGATCGCGTGGGGACCTCCGTAGACCGACAGGCGCGGAATGGCCAGCAGGTTCGTCTCGGTGCCGTAGCGGAACATGCGGTCCTCGCAGATCATCGCGGTCGCGTAGCCGCTCCTGCGAAGGGCGGCGTCCATGAAGTCGTAGCCGTACAGGCCGAAGGGGAAGCAATAGTCCCGCGTCGTGACGCCCGTGACGTCGAGAAGGCGCTGCCGCCCCCGGAGGATCTCCTTCTCCAGCCGGTGCGGAATCGGGACGTGGGTCAGGGAGTGGATGCCGATGGCGACGGTTCCCCGGGCGGCCATCTCCGCGACCTCGTTCGTCGAAAGAAGGGGGCCGGAGTCGAATTCCCTGCGCTCGGGCCCCTCCCCGCCGAGGCGATTGACGATCACGTAGCAGATCGCCTGGAACCCGTGCTTCGCCAGAATGGGCTCCGCGAAGGTCTTGACGCCCTCGTAGCCGTCGTCGAACGTGATGACGACCGGCTTGCGCGGGAACCATCCCCGCCCGCGCGTGGCCCGTTCGATATCGTGCGGAAGCACGGTCGAGTATCCGGCTTCCGCCAGCTGGTCCATCTGGCGGGCGAACTCCTCCGCCGACACCTGCCAGGACGTCGGCCCGACCTCGTCCAGAACGTTGTGGTACATCAGGACGGGGATGTCGCGCGGGCGCAGCTGGTGCGCCCGCCTCACGGCGAACACGGCGGCGCGGATGCCGAAGACCGCGGCGACGAGAAGCACGAGGGAGGCGACGGCGGCGAGAAGGCGTTTCATGGGATGGCGGCGGGGATCGGAAAAGAAAAGGCGCCGGCGCGGAACCCGCGCCGGCGCCCGTGCACGAACTAGTCGCGCTTGTTCTCGTGGTAGACGGTGTGGAGCAGGTGGTGGGCCTTCTCCGAGCCGGGCTGCCCGAGGTATTCGGCGTAGAGCTTCTTGATGTCCGGGTTCTCGTGCGAGAGGCGGATCGGCTTGCCGGCGTCCTCCGCGTAGATGCCCTCCATCCGGCGCTGCAGCGCCTCGGCGCGGTTGCCGTCGTGGATGTAGGGCTGGCCGCCGCCGTTGATGCACCCGCCCGGGCAGGCCATGATCTCGATCGCCTGGAAGCGCGTGCGGTCGGCGCGGACCATCTCGAGCACCTTGCGGGCGCTGCCGAGGCCGGAGCACACCGCCACGTTGACCGAGAGGCCGGGCGCGACCTCGACCTTCGCCTCCTTGACGCCGTCGAGCCCGCGGACCGCGCGGAAGTTCACCGCGTCGCCGGAGAGGTTCTCGCCAGTGAGGATCGTGTGGACGCTGCGCAGCGCCGCCTCGAGCACGCCGCCCGTGACGCCGAAGATGACGCCCGCGCCGGTCGACTCGCCCAGCGGGCTGTCGTAGTCCTCGTTCTCGAGGTTCGCCAGGTTGATGCCCGCCTCGCGCAGGAGGCGCACCAGCTCGCGCGTGGTGACGACGTAGTCCACGTCCTTCACGCCGCCCGGGGCGAACTCGGGGCGCGCGGCCTCGTACTTCTTCGCCTGGCAGGGCATGACGGAGACGACGATCAGGTCCTCGGGCTTCACGCCGATCTTCTCGGCGTAGTAGCTCTTGGCCACGGCGCCGAACATCTGCTGCGGGCTCTTGCAGGAGCTCGGGATGTCCAGCAGGTCGGGGAAGTGGTGCTCGAGGAAGTTGATCCAGCCCGGGCAGCACGAGGTGAGGATCGGCAGGTGCGCCTCCTTCTGCGCCTCGGCGGCGGGCTTGCCCGCCTTCGAGAGCTCGAGGTACTTCTTCACGCGGCCGACGAGCTCGTTGCCCTCCTCCATGATCGTGAGGTCGGCGGAGAAGTCGGTGTCGAACACCTTGTCGAAGCCGAGCATGCGGAGCGCGGCGACGAGCTTGCCGGTGACCGGCTCGCCCGGCTTGAAGCCGAACTCCTGGCCGATGGCGACGCGGACCGCGGGGGCGGTCTGGACGACCACCGTCTTCTTCGGGTCGTGGATCGCGGCCATGACCTTCTTGGTGTAGCTGACGCCGACGATGGCCCCGACGGGGCAGACGTTGACGCACTGGCCGCAGAAGGTGCAGGAGCTGTCCGCGAGCGGGATCATCGACGCGGTGCCGACCTTGGCGGGGAAGCCGCGGCCGTTGCCGGTGAGCGCGCCGACGGTCTGCACCTTGTTGCAGACGGTCTCGCAGCGGCGGCACATGACGCACTTGCTCAGGTCGCGCATGATCGCGGCGCTCTCGTCGATCGGGTAGTAGTTCTTCTCGCCCTGGTAGGAGATCTCGCGGATCCCGAACTCGGCGGCGAGCTTCTGCAGCTCGCACTCCTGGTTCTTGGCGCAGGTGAGGCAGTTCTGCGGGTGGTCCGAGAGGAGCAGCTCCAGGACCGTCCGGCGCGCCTTCATCGCGCGGGCGCTGTTCGTCCAGACCTCCATGTTGGGGGCGACGGGCGTGGCGCAGGCGGGCGCGAGGATCTTGCGCGGGCCGCGGATGCCGGTCGCCTCGACGAGGCAGAGGCGGCAGGACGCGGGCTTGTTCGCGACGCCGCACCCGACGTCCGGGCAGTAGCACAGCGTCGGGATGTGGATGTTGAGCTTGTTGGCGGCGTCGAGGATCGTGGACCCGGCCGGGACCTCGACCTGCTTGCCGTTGATCGTGATGGTGATGTTGGCCATGGTGAAATCCTCCTACTCCTTGACGATGGCCTTGAACGGGCAGTTGTCGATGCAGGCGCCGCACTTGATGCACTTGGCCTGGTCGATGACGTGCTGCTTCTTGATCTCGCCCGTGATCGCGCCGACGGGGCAGTTGCGGGCGCACTTGGTGCAGCCCTTGCACTTGTCGGTGATCTTGAGCTTGAAGAGCCGCACGCAGGTGCCGGCGGGGCACTTCTTGTCGCGCACGTGGGCGACGTACTCGTCCCGGAAGTAGCGCAGCGTGGAGAGGATCGGGTTCGGGGCCGTCTGGCCGAGGCCGCACAGCGCCGTGTCCTTGATCGTGTTGGCCAGGTCCTCGAGCTCGACGAGCATCTCCTCGGTGCCCTTGCCGGCGCAGATCTTCTCGAGCATCTCGAGCATGCGGCGGGTGCCGATGCGGCAGGGCGTGCACTTGCCGCAGGACTCGTCCTTGGTGAACCCGAGGTAGAACTTCGCCATCGCGGGCATGCAGTCCTTGTCGGAGAGGACGATCATGCCGCCCGAGCCCATCATGGACCCGATCTTGCCGAGGTTCATGTAGTCGATCGGCGTGTCGAGGTTCTCCTTGGTGATGCAGCCGCCGGAGGGGCCGCCGGTCTGGACGGCCTTGAACTCGCGTCCGCCGGAGATGCCGCCGCCGATGTCGTAGATGATCTCGCGCAGCGTCGTGCCCATCGGGACCTCGACGAGGCCGACGTTGTTGATCTGGCCCGCGAGCGCGAAGACCTTCGTGCCGGCGTTGCCGGAGACGGTCTTGACCCAGTGGCCGTTCTCGTCGCGCTCGGTGACCCAGTTGCCGATCTTGCTGTACCAGGCGGCGCCCTTGCGCAGGATGACGGGGATCGAGGCGTAGGTCTCGACGTTGTTGACGTTGGTGGAGCAGCCCCAGTAGCCGCCGCCGATGTTGGCGGGGAAGGGCGGCTTCGTCGTGGGCTCGCCGCGCTGGCCCTCCATCGAGTGGATGAGGGCCGTCTCCTCGCCGCAGACGAACGCGCCGGCGCCGAGCTTGATCTCGATGTCGAAGCAGAAGTCCGTGCCGAGGATGTTCTTGCCGAGGAGGCCGCACGCGCGCGCCTGGTCGATCGCCATCTGGAGGCGGGAGACCGCGAGCGGATACTCCGCGCGGATGTAGACGAGGCCCTTCTGGGCGCCGATCGCGTAGGCGCCGATCGCCATCGCCTCGACGACGCTGGAGGGGTCGCCCTCCATGATCGAGCGGTCCATGAACGCGCCCGGGTCGCCCTCGTCGGCGTTGCAGACGATGTACTTCTCGTCGGCCTTCACGCCCGCGGCGATCTTCCACTTGAGGCCCGTCGGGAAGCCCGCGCCGCCGCGCCCGCAGATGCCCGAGTCGAGCACCTCCTGCACGACCTCGGCGGGGGTCATCTCCGTGAGCGCCTTGGCGAGGCCCTGGTAGCCTTCGTTCGCGATGTACTCCTCGAGGTTCTCCGCCTCGATGAGGCCGCAGTTGCGCAGCGCGATGCGCTCCTGCTTGGCGTAGAACGGCATCTTGGCGTAGTCGTGGATCTTCTCCTTGAGCGTCGGCTCCACGTAGAGCAGGCGCTCGACGACCTCGTGGCCGACGACGTGCTTCTCGACGATCTCCGCGGCGTCCTCGGGCTTGACCTGGACGTAGAAGACGTTGTCGGGCATGACCTTCACGATCGGGCCCTGCGCGCAGAAGCCGAAGCAGCCCGACTGGATGACGCGGACGTCGGCCTCGAGGCCGGCCTTCTTGATCTCCTCGCGGAGGTTGGCCATGAGCTCCTGGCTGCTGGACGCATGGCAGCCGGTGCCGCCGCAGCAGACGATGTCCTTCTTCTTCGAATCGATCGAGCCGGCGGCGAGGCG
>CAMOEO010000193.1 GCA_946612175.1 uncultured Verrucomicrobiota bacterium | reverse complement strand
CCTTCAACCCCTTCAACCTCTTCAACCCCTTCAACCTATGGAGCCCATGAAATCCCCTCCCCGCCGCCGCGCAAGGCGGCTTGCCGCCCTTGCGCTGGCGGCCGTGCTCGCCCTGTTTGCGTGGTCGCTGCGCAACCCCGTGCGGACGCTGCTCTCGCTGCGGCGGCCCGACCCGGACGCCGCCTGCTGGACGCTCGACGTGCACGGCGACTACCGCCTCGACCGCGTGCTCGCCCGCGGCGCGCGCGACGAGCGCGAGCTGCTGGAGGCCGTCCGGGCCGAATTCGCGCCGCTGCTCCCGCGCGCGGCGCTGCCGCCGCTGCCGGACTTCGGGTGCAGCACGTTCGTCGCGAGGACGCCCGACGGCCACGCGCTCTTCGGCCGCAACTTCGACCTTGAGCCGCGCACGCCGCCGCTCGTCGTCCGCACCCGCCCGCGCGGGGGCTACGCCTCCGTCTCGACCACGGGGCTGCTCTTCCTCGGCTTTCCGGACGGCGCCGTCCCCTCGCCGCTCCCGCGCCGCCTCGCCCTGCTCGCCGCGCCGTTCGTCCCCGTGGACGGCGTCAACGAGAAGGGCCTCGCCGCCGCCGTGCTGATGCTCCCCGGCGAGCGCCCGCCCGAGCCAAACACCGGCCGCACGCCGATCCAGACGACGCTCGCCGTGCGCCTAGTCCTCGACCGCGCCGCGACGGTGGACGAGGCGCTCGCGCTCCTCGAGCGCTACGAGATGCACCACGCGATCGGCTCCGCCTTCCACCTCCACCTCGCGGACGCCACCGGCGCCTCCGCGGTCGTCGAATGGGACGGCCCCGGCGGCGCGCCGCGCGCCGTCCGGCCCGCCGCCCCCGCCGCGCCGGGCGCGTTCGCGCACCAGTGCTGCACCAACTTCCGCCTCGCGGACGGCGCCGAATCCGCCGCGGCCGACGATCCCGGGCGCGTCGGCGCCGACCGCTTCGCCGCGCTCGAGGCGGCGCTCGCCCCCGCGGGCGGCGTCCTGCCCGACGCGGACGCCGCGGCCGACCTCCTCGAGGCCGTGTCCCACCGGCGCGACGACTGGGGGCCGGAGGGCGAGACCATCGTCGCCACGCAGTGGTCCGCCGTCTTCGACCTCGCCGCGCCCGCCGTCACGCTGTGGCCCGACTGCGACCGCCCCCGCGCCCGCCGCTTCCGCGTCACGCGGAGCGGCCCATGAAATCCCCTTCCCGTCGTTGCGCGACGATCGCCGTCAGACGCCGATGACTTCGCGGAGCTCCGCCCAGATGTCGCGAGCCCGGAAGCGGGCGTAGCGTTCGTCCTGCCGCTTCACGACCTCCGTGCGGAGCGCAGGATCGGAGAGGACGCGGTGGATCGTCTCGGCCATGACCTCGGGCGGCGTTCCCTGCGCGAAGAGGACGCCCGCCCCGTCGAGGGTCTCCGGAACGGCGCCCGCGGCCCATGCGAACACGGGGACATGCCATGCCATCGCCTCCAGCAGCGGCGCGCAGAACCCCTCATGGTCGCTCATGCAGACGAATGCCGACGCCGTCGCATAGCAGGCGCGGAGGTTCGCGTCGTCCATGAAGTCTGTGAACACGACGTTGCGCGCGGCCCAGATGTAGGTGCCGCCGAGCAGCAGCACCCGGTAGGGTTCCGCGCCGGAGACACCGCCCGCGATGACGAGGCGCGACGCGGGATTGCAGTAGCGCTGGTAGCAGCCGAAGACGGAAATCAGCCGGTCGTGGCGCTTGTTCGGGGCGAGGCGTCCGACGAACAGGAGGTTCGAGAGCGGGGGATCGGCGAGCATGTCCCGGCGCCACTCCGCGATCTCTCCGGTCCCGAGGGAATCATCGAGGATCAGCGGCAGAACCTTCGGGTCCCGGTAGCCCATCGCGCGCAGCTCTCCGGCATTGAACGCGCTGTCGGCCCAGACGGCGTCGGCCGCGTCCCGGAGCGATGCGACCTGCGCGAGACCGTCCTCGAGGACCCGTGCCGTGGAAGGGGCGAGCCGCTCGAAGTATTTCGGCGGCGTGACATTGTGGTAGAGGATGACCTTGCGGCAGGGAAGCTCCCGGAAGATCCGGTTGCCGCGGCTCCCGACCGAAAGATGGAGCAGCGCCACGTCATCGGGGCGGACGGATTTCGCGAAGGCGTCGATGTCGAGCAGAAACGGGTACGTCGCCCTGACCGTGCTCTCCGGCGGGCAGGCGATCTCCGAAGCGAGTCCGTGCGCGGCGCAGAGGTCGCGGATGCGCATCGCTTCGTTGCTGATGGCGTCGCCGGAACGGAATCCTGCGACAATCTGGAAGAGGGTGGGCATGCTGGTTTCTACGCAGAAACTTGTTTGCGTTGGCGGTTATTACATTATAATTATCGTCCCATTGTGTCAACCGGAAAACTGTACAGCCAGAGAGTTGCGCAATCGGGGGGCGCGCCGTATAATCCGTCGCATGAACCTCTTGCGTCCCTTCCGCGTTCTCTTCCCCCTTTTCGCTCTTTCGCTGCCTGGGTCCGCCTCGCTGCCCCGTCCCCTCGCCGCCGCGTTCGACAAGGGCGCCCTCGACACCGTCGTCGGTGCCACCGCCACGTCCGGTCCCGTCCGGTTCACGACCGCGGCATCCGATTCGTCGGGGAAGATCGTTCCCGGACTGGAAGCATTCGGCACTCTCACGCTCGTCGACGAAATCGACTGCGCCAACGACACGGCGCACCGGTTCCGCGACTATCCCGCCGGGCGCAGCTACGTCACGAACATCCTTGGCCGCGCCACGCGCGTGATGCACCACGTGACGAAGGAGCAGAATGGCGGCAAGCGCACCGGCGCCTATGTCTCGTGGCGCGTCGGGGAAGGGAAGGGGCTTGTCCCGAACGATCCCTACCTGCTCGTCGTGGACTACCCGGACGACGCCCCGCGCACGGTCACGCTCTTCAACTTCGCGATGGGCGCGCGCCACGGCTACCACACCGGCTTCACGGTCGGCGTGTCGATGTCGCCGCAGGTCTCCGTCGCCCCGTGCTACGAGTCGGTCGCCGTGCCGCTCTCGGGCGAATGGAAGCAGCTCGTCGAGGTCGTGCTCCCGTTCGAGAAATCCACGCAATACAACGGCGGCGCGCGCATCCCGCTCGCGACCGACGGCTTCGACGTCGCGTTCGTCCTCGTCTCGCAGGACCAGGCGACGGACTCGGTCGGTCTCGCGGTGCGGTCGGTCCGGCTCTACCGCATCGACGACTACGCGGCCGCGAAGCCGGAGATCCACTATCCGGCGGGGGACGCCCCGCGCCGCCACGTCACGAGCCGCGAGGAGATGGGCGACGGCGACGGCCTCGAATCCTTCGCGACGCCGTCGGACTGGTACGTCGGCAAGGCGCGCCTCATGTCGATGCTCGCGATGGACACCTGGTCGAAGGACCTGCTGGAGTTCGGCTACCTGCAGACCTGGGGCGGCAACCGCCGCTGGGGCTGGGGCTCGAACTACTACGCGCAGCTGATCGACGCGATGACGGCCGAGGGCCACTACCTGCTCCCGATCTACGAGTACCACGGCAGCCGCGGCGACGGCAACACGAAGTGGGTGAACGGCGGCAGCCTCGGCTACGACACGGACTTCAAGCCCTGGACGCTGCAGAGCGCGAAGGACGCCTCGCTCAAGTACCTCTTCTCCAACCAGTCCTACGTCTACAACGCCATGGCGGACCTGACGCTCCCGGAGACGCTCGTCGACCTGGAGGACCTGCTGGACCTCACCATCCTCCGCTTCAAGGACCGCGGCAACTTCCTCGGCGCCTGGATCCGTTCGCGCGGCGGCATGCCGGTCGGCTTCTCGGACAAGACGATCGCGCTTTTCAACCGCGAGACGGGACGCAGCGTCACCCGCGCGCAACTCTACAACAACGGCGCCTACGCCGACACGTCGCTCTACAAGGCCTACCGCGAGTGGTGGTACGGCAAGCGCCGCGACCTCTTCGTCTCCCTTCAGTCGCACCTCGCGGCCGGCGGATTGCCCGGCGCGAAGCTCTTTTATCACTCCACCGGCGGCGAGGACGGGGTCGCGGTCGGAACGGGCGTCATCGAGAGCGTCGATCCGGACACGCTCTACCGCGGGCAGACCTGGCGCCAGATGACCGGCCGCTCCGGCACGACGTCGCTCACCGAAATGGCGTCGAAGTACAGGGAGGGCCTCGCGCGCGACGGCGCCAACTGGGGCAGCATCGAGGTGTGCCACGCCTCGCCGCATCCCGACCCCGAGCACTATTCGTCGCTCCCCGACGTCGCGCTGAGCTACCCGTTCAACTGCATCCACACCGTGGCGGGGTCCGACCCCGCCGCCGGCTTCCGCAACGCCTCCGGCGATCTCGTGATGGCGCGGCACTACTCGCTCGACGAGTTCTGCGCCAACGACTTCGCCCGCCCCGAGGGGCAGCAGTCGATCGTCGGCTACTACACGAGCGACATGGACCACGCCGGCCGCGCCGTGATATGCGCCGAGACGATGGCGATGGCCGTCAGCGACCCGACGATCCTCGGCTACCTCTTCGGCTCGAACCTCGACCGCCTCGACGCGCCCTACGTCCGCGAGTTCAACCTCAACTTCCTCTCGCTCCCCGCGACGAACTCGACCGTCCTGCTCGGCGGCACCTGCGCCGACCCCGTCACGGTCCGCCGCTGGACGACCTCCGCCGGCAGCTACTGGGCCGTCATCAACGTCACGGCCCGCCCCGTCTCCGGCGCCTACGGGCTGCAGACCGCGAAGACGCGCGTCTGGCGCACGGTCGACTGGCGCGAGGAGGAGGTCTCCGGCGGGAGCGTCGCGCTCGCGCTCGAGCCCTACCAGATGATCTGCCTCACGGACGTCGAGCCCGGCGCGATCGTCGCCCCCGTCTTCGGCGGGATCGCCGCGGAGTCGCTTGCCGCCCGCACCGCGACGCTTTCCGTCGCGCTCACCTCGCTCGGCGAGAACGCGACCTCCGCGAGCGTCGCCTGGACGCTCTCCGGCGGTCCGGCCGCCGTCGCCTCCGGTACGCTGGACTACCCCGCCACGGGCGCGAAGACCTTCGCGCTCGCCGGACTCGCTCCGGACACGGCCTACACCGTCGCGTTCGAGGCGACCGCATCGACCGGGAAGAAGGCCTACGCGTCCTTCGCCTTCGCGACGCCGCGCTTCCCCGTCGCGCTCGGCGTGCCGTTCGCGGAGACCGACGCCGCCGGTACGAACGCGACCGTTTCCGTGAAGGTCGAGCGCGCCGACCGCGACGCGACGCTCGCGCTTCGGGCCGGCGGCCGCATCGTGCAAACCTGGAGCGGCGTCGCCGCCGGACAGACGGTCGAGGGACGTTTCCCCGTCGGGCTCGGCGCCACGAAGGGCTACGTCTTCGAACTCGTCCACGAGGACTCCGCTACGGGCGAGCGCTACGAGGCCGCGGCGGAGGGAACCGTCCTCGGCCGGCCGGCCGTCGGCTGGCTCGACGTGCGGTTCGACCGCGCCGGCCCGGACGACTGGATGACCGCCTCCGGGATCGACGGCGGCACGTGGACGATGACCGGCGGAACCAACGAGACCGCCTTCGCGGACGACGGCGGCGACCGCCGCCTCGAAGTCGACACCGGCGCCGACGGCCGCGTCCAGTACGCCGCGTCGGAGGCGTCCCGCCCCGGGCTCGCCGTCATGGTTCGCGGCCGCGCGAAGCTCGTCTCCGAGCCCGGCGCGCCCGAGGCGCCGGCGGACGCGCCGCTCGCGGGGCTCGCGCTCGGCGACGAGGGCGGCGGCGTGCGGCTCTACGGCTGGACGGCGGATGGCTGGACGTCGCTCGCCGGCGCGCCCGTCGCCGAGAACGAATGGATCGACTGGAACGCGACGATCGACTTCACCGCCTCGCCCGTCACGGTGACGTACGGCATCGGCGGCGTCGCGCTTTCCGACGCCGCCACGGGCGCGACCGCGCTCCGCGTGGCGGGGTCCCCGACCTCGCTGCGCGCCGTGCGCTACGTCGGCGA
>CAMOEO010000192.1 GCA_946612175.1 uncultured Verrucomicrobiota bacterium | reverse complement strand
TCGCCGCGGCCCGCGGCGACGCCGCTCCGCCTAGCGCGGGATTTCGGCGGAACGCGGACGCGGCCGCCGTTGCATTCCCGTCCGCGTTGCGGTAGAATGCGGGGGCAACAGGGGGCGAAACGCTCCCCTCGCCCCCTACGTCCTCCCCGACATGAACAAACTCCCCGAAATCGGCGTCCTCAGCAACCTCAAGCCCGACGCCTCCAACCTCAGGGCCATCGCGGACTTCGGCCTGCCCTGCGCCCAGGTCTGCTGCTGGAACAAGGACCTCTGCAAGCTCGACCTCGCCCGCAAGGTCAAGGCCGACTGCGCCGCGCTCGGCGTGCGCCTCACCGCGTTCTGGAGCGGCTACACCGGCCCCGCCGTCTGGAACTTCAAGCGCGGCCCCGTGACGCTCGGCCTCGTGCCGACGACCTACCGCAACATGCGCATCCAGCAGCTCAAGAACTGGGCCGACTTCGCCGCCGAGGCGGGCGCGCCGGCGATCATCACGCACTTCGGCTTCCTCCCCGAGAACATGACCGATCCGGAGTTCGAGCCCGTCGCCGTCGCGATCGACGAGGTCGCCTCCTACTGCAAGCGGCTCGGCCTCGGCTTCTGGTTCGAGACCGGGCAGGAGACCCCCGTCACGCTGCTTCGCTTCATCGAGGAGGTGGGCCTGGACAACCTCGGCATCAACCTCGACCCGGCGAACCTCCTGATGTACGGCAAGGGCAACCCGATCGACGCCCTGCACGTCTTCGGCAAGTGGGTCCGCTCGATCCACGCCAAGGACGGCTGCCCGCCCACCACCGGCACCGAGCTCGGGCCCGAGGTCAAGGTCGGCACCGGCTTCGTCCGCTACCCGGAGTTCCTGCCGAAGCTCCTCGACTGCGGCTTCACGGGCGACCTCACGATCGAGCGCGAGATCTCCGGCGAACAGCAGAACAAGGACATCCGCGACACCATCGCCTACCTCCAGGGCCTCCTCGACGCCTACGTCCCGAAGCCCGCCAAGGCCTAGCCATCCCCCCTCTCGACCATCCCGACCATCCGGACCATACAGACATCCAGCCCCTCCCGACCATGGACCTCAAGCAAGCCTACAAGACCATCATGGACGACCACTTCACGCCCGCGATGGAAATCTCCTTCATCGACGGCGACTCGCGCCAGACCCTCCGCTACGAGAAGGTCGGCTGGGTCGTGGACGGCGTCCGCAAGGGCCTCCGCTACGGCGAGAACCCCGGCCAGGAGGCCGCCGTCTACAAGCTCGTCGGCGGCAACCTCGCCCTCGGCGACGTCCATGCGATCGACCCGGGCAACCCGCTCGCCTCGGAGCCGGAGCTGCTGCAGACCGGCAAGCACCCGGGCAAGACCAACCTCACCGACGCCGACAACGCGCTCAACATCCTGCGCTACCTGCAGGACAAGCCCTGCGCGATCATCGTCAAGCACAACAACCCCTGCGGCGTCGCGCTCGGCTCCACGCTCGCCGAGGCCTACTTCCGCGCGAACAAGGCCGACCGCCTCGCCGCGTTCGGCGGCTGCATCGCGCTCAACCGCGAGTGCGACCTCGAGACCGCGAAGCTCATCGCCGAGAACTACGCCGAGGTCGTCGTCGCGCCCGAGTTCGCGCCCGGCGTGATGGACGTCTTCGCCGAGAAGAAGAACCTGCGCGTCATGCGCATCGGCAACATGGCTCGCCTCTCCGAGTTCGCCGCCAAGCGCTTCGTCGACTTCAAGTCGCTCATCGACGGCGGCCTCGTCGCGCAGTGGTCCTTCTCGCCGCTCGCCCGCAAGGGCGCGGACTTCCTCCCCGCCGAGGTGACGCGCAAGGACGGCTCCGTCCACAGGATCGCCCGCCAGCCCACGGCGAAGGAAATGGACGACCTCGTCTTCGGCTGGCTCGTCGAGGCCGGCGTCACCTCCAACTCCGTGCTCTACGTCAAGGACGGTTGCACGGTCGGCATCGGCACCGGCGAGCAGGACCGCGTCGGCGTCGCGGAGATCGCGCGCGACAAGGCCTACCGCAAGCTCGCGGACTGGTTCGCGTGGGAGAAGTGGCAGACGCCCTACAACGAGCTGCGCGGCAAGTTCGGCGAGGAGGACGGCAAGCGCAAGGAGGCCGAGGTGGACGAGATGTCGAAGGCCGAGCACGGCGGCATCGCGGGCTCCGCGATGGTGTCCGACGCGTTCTTCCCGTTCCGCGACGGCGCCGAGGTCGGCATCCGCGAGGGCGTGACGGCGATCGTCCAGCCCGGCGGCGCGCTGCGCGACTGGGATGTCATCGACTGCTGCAACGAGCACAACGTCGCGATGGTCTTCACCGGCCAGCGCTCCTTCAAGCACTAGCCCTCCGCATCCGAAAACCAAGGAGTCCGAAATGAACCGTTCCGCCACCCGCCCCTCCCGTTCCGGCTTCAGCCTCGTCGAGCTGCTCGTCGTGATCGGCATCATCGGCATCCTCGCCCTCATCGCCGTGCCCACGGCCCAGAGGATCCGCGACCGCGCGAAGCAGTCCTCCTGCCTCAACAACCTCAAGCAGTGGTGCTATGCGCTCACGAGCTACCTCGACGAGCACCGGGGACTCATGCCCGCCTACGAGCCGGGCGCGTCGGACGGATGGTTCAACGTCCTTCCCCCGTACCTCGGCGTCGAGACGATGTCCGACCTCATGGCGGGGAACCGCGCCGGGCGCAACAAGAACCTGTTCATCTGCCCGGCGGACGCCGACGCACCCGATCCCGGCGCCACGTACTACTCCAGCTACACGCTCAACACCTGGGTCGACGACGGCGCGAACCAGCCGCCGTTCAAGAAGCGCATCCGCCATTCGGTCCTGAAGTTCCCGACCTCCTTCGTCGTCTTCACCGAGACCTGCCAGGGGGGAACCGGCGGAGCCAACCTCTCCACCCTCGTCGACACCGCCTCCGGCCGCTCCGCCTTCCGCCACCACAAGTCGATCAACCTCGGCTTCGCGGACGGCAGCGCGAACAACTTCCGGATGCTGGAGATCTGGACCCCGTCCGCCACCCGCACGTCCAACGGCGGCGGCCTCCAGTGGAACCCAAACGACGACAAGCTGCAGTAGTTCGTCGCCATGGCCTTCCCTCCCCCCCGCGCCGCCGCCCCCGCGCCCGGCGCCGATCCCGACGGCCTGCTCCTCGTCGACAAGCCCGCCGGGATGACCTCCAGCGACGTCGTCGTCGCCGTCCGGCGCATGTTCCGGCTCCGCAAGGTCGGCCACGCCGGCACGCTCGACCCGCAGGCCACGGGGCTGCTGCTCCTGCTCGTCGGACGCGGCACCAAGTTCTGCACCTCCCTCATGGGCGGCGACAAGACCTACGAGGGAACCCTCCGTCTCGGCGCCGCCACCACGACGCAGGACGCCGAGGGCGAGGTCGTCTCCAGCTCCGACCCCTCCGGCGTCGCCCGCGAGCGCCTCGAGGCGCTGGTCGCCGCCGACTTCACCGGCGACATCTTCCAGACGCCCCCGATGGTCTCCGCGATCAAGGTGAACGGCGTCCCGCTCTACAAGATGGCCCGCAAGGGGGAGGAGGTCGCGCGCGAGCCGCGCCTCGTCCACGTCTTCTCCTTCCGCATCGACGACTTCGCGCTCCCAGACGTCCGCTTCACCGTCCGCTGCACCAAGGGCACCTACGTCCGCACGCTCTGCCACGACATCGGCGCCGCGCTCGGCTGCGGCGGCCACCTCGCCGCCCTGCGCCGCACCCGCTCCGGGCGCTTCTCCGTCGCCGACGCGATCGCCCTCGACGACCTGCGCGCCCTCCCCCGCGCCGACCTCCCCTCCCGTCTGCTCCCGCTCTCCGCCCTCTCCTAGCCGACCGCGCCTTGCCCGACTCCCCCTTCCATCTCGTCTCCCCGTACGCTCCCGCGGGCGACCAGCCCGAGGCCGTCGCCCGGCTCGTCGACGGCTTCCGCAAGGGCGTCAAGGCGCAGACGCTCGAGGGCGTCACCGGCTCCGGCAAGACGTTCACGATGGCGAACGTCATCCGCGACCTCGGGATGCCGACGCTCGTCATCTCCCACAACAAGACGCTCGCCGCGCAGCTCTACGGCGAGCTCAAGGCGTTCTTCCCCGACAACGCCGTCGAGTACTTCGTCAGCTACTACGACTACTACCAGCCCGAGGCCTACATCCCGCAGACGGACACCTACATCGCCAAGGACTCCGCGATCAACGACGAGATCGAGCGCTTCCGCCTCTCCGCCGCCAACGCCCTCGTCCAGCGCCGGGACGTCGTCGTCGTCGCCTCGGTCTCGTGCATCTACGGCATCGGCTCCTCCGACGACTACGCCGGCATGACGCTGCACCTCGCCGTCGGCCAGGAGGTCGACCGCGACGCGATGCTCGCCCGCCTCGTCGAGATCCGCTACGAGCGCAACGACTTCGACCCGAAGCCCGGCTCGTTCCGCGTCCGCGGCGACACGGTCGACGTCTTCCCCGCCTGGAACGACAAGGTCGCCTACCGCATCGGCCTCTTCGGCGACGAGGTGGAGGAGCTCTCCGAGTTCGACCCCGTCTCCGGCCGCACGCTGCGCCGCCTCGACCGCACGATCGTCGCCCCCGCGCGCAACTACGTCCTCCCGCAGGAGAAGATCGAGGCCGGCCTCGCCGCGATCGAGGCCGAGATGCGCGAGCGCGTCGCGTGGTTCAACGCGAACGGGAAGCTGCTGGAGGCGCAGCGCCTGCAGCAGCGCACGGAGTACGACCTCGCGATGATCCGCGAGATCGGCTACTGCACCGGCATCGAGAACTACTCCCAGCCCCTCTCCGGCCGCCCGCGCGGCACGCCCGGCGAGTGCCTCATCGACTACTTCCCGAAGCCGTTCCTCACGATCATCGACGAGTCGCACGCCACGCTCCCGCAGGTGCAGGCGATGTTCCACGGCGACCGCGCGCGCAAGACGATCCTCGTCGACAACGGCTTCCGCCTCCCCTCCGCGCGCGACAACCGCCCGCTCTCCTTCGAGGAGTTCGAGGCCAAGCTCGGCCAGGTCCTCTTCGCCTCCGCCACGCCCGGCCCCTACGAGAAGGCGCACGCGAGCCGCGTCGTCGAGCAGGTCGTCCGCCCGACGGGCCTGCTCGACCCGCCCGTCGAGGTCCGCCCGCTCGCCGGGCAGATCGACGACGTGATGGAGGAGATCCGCGCCGCCGCCGAGCGCAAGGACCGCGTCCTCGTCACCGCCCTCACCAAGCGCACCGCCGAGGACCTCGCCGCCTACCTGCGCGAGGCGGGCCTGCGCGTGGAGTACCTCCACTCCGACATCGACGCCCTCGACCGCATCGCGATCCTCACTCGCCTGCGCAAAGGCGACTTTGACGCGCTCGTCGGCATCAACCTGCTGCGCGAGGGCCTCGACCTGCCGGAGGTGGCGCTCGTCGCCGTGCTCGACGCGGACAAGGAGGGCTTCCTGCGCTCCACCACTTCGCTCATCCAGACCGCGGGCCGCACCGCGCGCCACGAGCGCGGGCGCGTGATCCTCTACGCCGACCAGATCACCGACTCGATGAGGGAGATGATCCGCATCACCGAGCGCCGCCGCCGCATCCAGACCGCGTTCAACGCGAAGCACGGCATCGTCCCGCATTCGGTGAAGCGCACGCTCTCCGAGGACAGCGCCGTGCGCGCCGTCGTCGGCGATGTCGACGCCGCGCTCACCTCCGCCGCGCTCCCGACCGACGCCGCCGCGGCGATCGAGCAGCTCAAGGCCGAGATGCTCGAGGCCGCGAACGCGCTCGAGTTCGAGCGCGCCGCGCTCCTGCGCGACCAGCTGCGCCGCCTCCAGTCCGGCGAATCCGCCGCCGCGCCCTCCCCCGCCCCCGCCGCTCCGCCGAAACGGCCCCGCGGCCGCCGCCGCTCCTGACCCCGCTCCCGAGCCCCTCAACCCCTTCAACCCCTTCAACCCCTTCAACCCCTTCACCCTTTCAACCCCTTCAACCTTTTCAACCCCTTCAACCTTTTCAACCCCTTCAACCTT
>CAMOEO010000191.1 GCA_946612175.1 uncultured Verrucomicrobiota bacterium | reverse complement strand
CCGAACGACTCCTTCCAGTGCTGCACGAACAAGGACGGGAAGAACGCCGAGTCCGTGATGATCGCGCAGATGTTCTGCTACGTCGCGCCCGACTACGCCGCGCTCTCGCGCCTCGCCGGCCGCGAGGACGAGGCCACGTTCGCCGAGCGCGAGGCCGCGAGGATGGAGAAGGCGATCTGCAAGGCGGGCTGGGACGGCGAGTGGTTCCTGCGCGCCTACGACGACTTCGGGCACAGGATCGGCTCGAAGGCGTGCGAGGACGGCCAAATCTTCATCGAGACGCAGGGCTTCGGTTCGATGGCGCGCATCGGCGCCGACAAGGGCTACCCGATCAAGGCGCTCGACAGCGTGAAGAAGCACCTCGACACGCCGTGGGGAATCGTCATCCTCGATCCGCCCTACCGCCGCTACCACCTGGAGCTCGGCGAGGTCTCGTCCTACCCGCCCGGCTACAAGGAGAACGGCGGCGTCTTCTGCCACAACAACCCGTGGGTGATCGTCGGCGAGGTCGCGAACGGCCGCCCGCAGCGCGCGTGGGAGTACTACGTGAAGATCGCGCCGGCGTACATCGAGGACAAGAGCGACGTCCACCGCCTCGAGCCCTACGTCTACGCGCAGATGGTCGCCGGCAAGGCGGCGCGCCGCCACGGCGAGGCGAAGAACAGCTGGCTCACCGGCACGGCCGCGTGGAACTTCGTCGCGCTCTCGCAGTGGATCTGCGGCGTGCGCGCCGAGTTCGGCGGGCTGCGCGTCGAGCCGCGGCTCCCGGCGCACGTGAAGAAGGCGACGATCGCGCGCGACTGGCGCGGCGTCCGCTACGAGGTCCGCGTCGAGAACCGCAGGAACGACGGCGCCGTCCGCCTGGAGGTCGTCTCCGGCAAGGCGACGGTCGACGGCACGCTCGTCCGCGCCGCGCGCGGCGAGAGGAAGGTTGTCCTCCGCGCCGTCGTCGGATGAGGCGATTCCCGAAAGGCACCGCGGGCGCCGACTGGAGTCCGCTCGTGCGGCCCCTCGAAACCGTCCTCGGCGACGCGACGGAAGCCGTCTCCGTCATCTGGCCCTAGCCGCCCCCTTGCGGCGTCCGGCCTCGCGGCGGGGAGGAATTTTGCTGACAATCCATCCCGGTTTCGTGTAGAATACCGCCTTTCCGATTCCGAAAACCGGCAGCCGGCAACCGCCCCCCGCCCCCCCCTGAACCCTCGAACCAGCCAACTCCCGAACCAGAAGAACGCACCATGGAATTCCCCGAACTCATCGCCGACTTCGCCGCGCGCCACGGCGTGGAGGGCCTCGCCGTCGAGGACGGCGCGGCCGCGATCGACGTGGACGGCATCGCCATCCTTCTCGCCTCCTCCGGCGGAGATCTGCTCGCCACCGCCGAGATCGGCGACCCGCCGCCCGAGGGCGCCGCCGTCTTCGCGGACCTGATGCTCGAGGCGAACCTCGACTCGGACGCCTTCTTCGCCAAATCGAAGGAGAACGAGCGCTACGTTCTGGTGCGGCGCCTCTCCCTCGCGAGCCTCGACGGCGAGGCGTTCGACGCCGCACTCGAGGCCTTCGTCAACCGGGCGGAATCCTGGCGCAAGCTCCTTGCGGACTACCGGCCCGCGGCGGAGGCCGCCGCCGCGGCCGAAAAGGAGAACTCCTCCGCCTTCGGCGCAAACGGATTCTTCCAGGTCTAAGCACGCATCGGACGACCGTCCGCTCCCCCCCCTCCCCTCCCGAATCGCCATGCCAACCCTCGACGACTACCGAAAGTTCCTTGCCCGGATCCGCGAAGAGACCGGAATCGCCACGCTCGTGCCCGACGACGCGGGGCTCGTCACGGTCCGCGTCGAGGACCGCTTCAACGTGAATCTGCAGTTCGTCGAGGCGACGGGCCGGATCCTCTGCTTCGTCGAGGTGGCGCAACTGTCGGCCGACACCCCGAAGGAGGTCTACCGCGACCTGCTCGCGGGCGGACTCTTCGGCAAGGAGACGGCCGGCGGGTACTTCGCGCTCGAACCCGACACGGAGACCGTCGTCTACAACTACTTCTTCGATCTCGCCCAGGCCGCCGAGGACACGGAGGACTTCGTCGACTCCCTGGAGAAGATCCTCCAGCTCTGCGACCTCTGGGCCGAGCGCGTCCGCTCCACCTCCGGCGATTCCGACTCCTTCGAGTCCGTCGAATCCGCGGCGCACCTGCGCGTCTAGCGCGCCTCCCGCCCCGTTCCCCGAGACCCTGCGCCCCCCCGTCCCATCGCCCATGACCCTCGCCCAGCGCATCGAATCCCTCCGCCGCAAAAGGGAGGCCGCGTTCGCCTGGCTCAACGCCACCCAGTTCCTCGGCGCCTTCAACGACAACCTCTTCAAGGGGTTCGTCACGATGTTCCTCATCCTGCTCATTCCGGAGTGGAAGGGGTTCCTCCTCGGCGGCGCCACGATCCTCTTCGCGATCCCGTTCCTCTGCTTCACGGCCTATGCGGGCTTCCTCGCGGACCGCTTCCCCAAGAACCGCGTCACGGTCGCGCTCAAGTACGCGGAGCTCGCGGTCATGGTCCTCGCCGTCCCGCTCTTCTGGTTCTCGGCGCCGTGGCTCCTGTTCGCGCTCCTGTTCCTGATGTCGCTCCAGAGCGCGCTCTTCTCGCCGACCAAGTACGGCATCGTGCCGGAACTGGTGAAGAAGGAGCGCCTCACCGAGGCCAACTCGGTCCTCGTGATGTGGAGCTACCTGGCGATCATCCTCGGCTCCGCGGCCGCGCCCGGCGCGGCGTGGCTCCTGCGCGCGAAGATCGGCCTCCCGGCCAGCGGCGCCTACACCGCCGCGCAGCTGCTCTGCGTCCTCGTCGCCGTGGCGGGGGTGCTCGCGAGCACCCGCGTCTGGAAGCTCCCGCCCGCGAACCCGCGCCTGCACCCGGACCTGCTCTTCGTCCGGCGCCTGTGGCGGACGACCGGCTGGGTGCGCCACGACCGCGAGCTGCTGCTCGCGATGGCGGGGACGGGCCTCTTCTCGATGGTCGCCTCGTTCCTGCAGATCGACCTGGTGGCCTACGGCGTGAACACGCTCGGCCTCTCGACCGAGGGCGCGCAGTTCCAGTTCTTCTACGCGGCGATCGGCATCGCGGTCGGCGCCTGGGTCGCGGGCCGGCTCTCGCGGCGCAACGTCGAGATGGGCCTCATGCCGATCGGCGCGGGACTGCTCGCGCTCGGCGTGTTCGGGCTCGCGCTGCGCGCCGCGCCGGCCCCGGCCGCGGTCGCGGCGCTGCTCTTCAGCGCGGGCGTCGGCGCGGGGATGTTCGTGGTGCCGCTCGACACGTTCCTGCAGATGCGCCTGCCGCCCGACCGCCGCGGCGAGGGGCTCGCGCTCAACTCGTTCGTCTCGTGGTTCGGCGTGCTGCTCGCGGGCCTCGCGATGGTCGGAGGCTCGGCGCTGCGGCTCACGGCGCGGCAGGGCCTGTGGGCGGCGTTCGCGACGACGCTCCCGCTGTTCCTCGGCGCGCTCTGGGTGCTTCGCGACTTCTTCGTGCGGATGCTCGTCACGATCGCCGTGAAGAGCCTCTACCGCGTCCGCGCGATCGGCGTGGAGAACGTCCCGGTGGAGGGGCCGGCGCTGCTGCTCGCGAACCACAGCAGCTACTTCGACGCGCTGCTGCTCTGCGCGACGACGCGCCGCCGCGTCCGCTTCCTCATGGACCCCGGGATGATCGAGAAGTTCCGGATCCTCAAGCCCATCCTGCGCCTCTACCGCGTGATCCCCGTCTCCTCGAAGAGCTCGCCCTCGCAGGTCGCCCGCGCGCTCAAGGAGGCGCGCCGCGCGCTCGACGAGGGCTACATGGTGTGCGTGTTCCCCGAGGGCGGCGTCACGCGCACCGGGACGATCCGCGCCTTCCACCGCGGCTACGAGCGCATCGTGCGCGGGACGGACGTCCCGCTCGTGCCCGTCTACATGGGAGGCTCGTGGGGGACGATGTACTCCTACTACAGCGGCCAGCTCCTGAACGACTTCCGCCGCCTGCGCCTCAAGCGCTACCCGGTCACCGTCGTGTTCGGCGCGCCGCTGCCGACGCACACGGACGCCTTCCGCGTCCGCCGCGCGGTGATGGAGCTCTCCTGCGACTGGTTCAACTCGCGCAAGGGCGAGCACCGCTCGCTCGGCGAAACGACCGTGAAGACATGCCGGCGCTACTGGCGCCACCCGTTCGCGGACGACACGACGGGCGTGAAGCTCACCTGGGGCCGCGCCCTCGTCGGCGGCCTCGTGATCGCCCGCGCGATCGAGCGCCGCACGCGCGACTCGGAGCATGTCGGCATCCTGCTGCCGAGCTGCTGTCCGGCGATGCTCTGCAACGTCGCCGTCGCGCTCCTCGGCAAGAGCGCCGTGAACCTCAACTTCACCGTCGGCACCGCGGCGTTCGCCTCGGCGCTGCGGCAGTGCCGGCTCACGACGATCCTCACGAGCCGCAAGTTCGTCGAGCGCTTCCCGGACCTGCCCGTCCCGGAGGGGACCTACGTCTTCCTCGAGGACCTCATGAAGGGCGTCTCGCTCCCGGCCAAGCTCGGCGCGCTGCTGCGCGCGAAGTTCCTTCCGATGCGCTGGATGGTCCGCACCGACCGCACGGGGCCGGACTCGACCGCGATGGTGCTTTTCTCGTCCGGCTCCACGGGCGAGCCGAAGGGCGTGATGCTCAGCCACCACAACGTCCTCTCCGAGGTCGAGGCGCTGCGGATGCTGCTCGCGACCTCCACGGCGGACCACATGTGCGCGGTGCTGCCGTTCTTCCACTCCTTCGGCCTCATCGGCTGCCTGTGGTACCCGCTCCTCACCCACGTCCGCGCCACCTGCCACCCGAACCCGCTCGACGCGCAGACCGTGATCGACATCGTGCGGAAGAACAAGTCCACGCTCATCTGGGGCACGCCCACGTTCCTGCAGCTCTACCTGCGGCGCGCGTCGGCCGAGGACTTCGCGTCGCTCAAGGTCGTCCTGGCCGGCGGCGAGAAGCTCAAGGAGAGCCTCATCGACGGCTACGTCGAGAAGTTCGGCGTGCGCCCGCTCGAAGCCTACGGCGCCACCGAGATGGCGCCCGGCATCGCGGTGTCCGTCCCGCCCGGGACGGGCGGCGGCGTCGTGCAGCCGGGCTACAAGCCGGGACGCACCGGCGTGCCGTGCCCGGGCATCGCGATGAAGATCGTGGACCCCGACACCGGCGCCGAGCTCGGCCCCAACGAGCCCGGCCTGCTCTACCTGCGCGGCCCGAACGTGATGCTCGGCTACCTCGGGCGGCAGGACCTCACGGACGAGGTGATCGACAGGGACGGCTGGTACTGCACGGGCGACATCGCGTTCGTGGACGAGGACGGCTTCGTCGCGCTCACGGACCGCCTCTCGCGCTTCAGCAAGATCGGCGGCGAGATGGTGCCGCACCAGGGCGTCGAGGAGGCGATCGTCTCGGCCGCGGGGCTCGGCGAGGGAAAGATCGCCGTGACGGGCGTCCCGGACGAGCGCAAGGGCGAGAAGCTCGTCGTGCTCTACACCCCCGACTGCGGCGACCCCGCATGGCTGCAGGAGGCGCTCGACCGCGTCGAGGGCATCCCCAACCTCTGGAAGCCCGCGCCCGCGGACTATCACCGCGTCGACGCCATCCCGCTGCTCGGCACCGGCAAGATCGACCTCGGCGCCGTGAAGCGCCTCGCCCGCGGCTTCTACGCGCCCTAGCGGCCGCGCCCGCCCTCGGCGGCCCAGGCGTCGACGAGGCGCCGCGCGATGCTCATGCCGGGGGGAAGCGCCGGAAGGGCGTCGCGCCGGAAGAAGCGGCACTCCGCCACCTCCGTGCCGTCGGGACGCGGCTCGCCGCCGTCCCACTCCGCCCGGAACGCGAGCATGAGCGACCCCGGGAACGGCCACGACTGCGACCCCGCGTAGCGCAGGCCCCGCACGCGCAGCCCCGTCTCCTCGCGCACCTCGCGGCGGACGGCGTCCTCCGCCGTCTCGCCGACCTCGACGAACCCCGCCA
>CAMOEO010000190.1 GCA_946612175.1 uncultured Verrucomicrobiota bacterium | reverse complement strand
TCCGCGACCTGCTCCGCCGCCTCGGCGCGCCCGGGCTGCCCTTCTCCGCCATCCTCGCCCCGCCCCCTCCCCCCGAGCTATGATCCGCGCCCTCCGCACCCGACTCGGCCCCGTCTGGGGAGCCGCGCTCATGCTGTTCCTCGCGCAGCGATTCGGCGACGCGATCAACGCCTTCATCGGCATCTGGCTCGTACCGCGCTACATCCCGCAGGAGGAGCTCGGCGCCGTGCTTCCGCTCGGCCAGGTCGCCGCCTTCGTGGCGATGCCTCTCTCCCTCCTGCTCACGCCCTACGCCAAGCTGCTCAACGTCCACGCCGAGCGCGGCGAGCCCGGCAAGGTCAAGGCGATGTTCCGCGACGCCTCCCTGCTCGCGCTCGCGATCCTCCTCCTGACGCTCGCCGCCACCCCGTTCTTCTTCCCGCTCGTCTTCCGCCATTTCGGGATCCAGAACGGAAACCTCGCGCTCGCGATCGTCCTCTCCGCGATGCTCGGCACGCTCTCCCCGGTCTTCACCGAGGCACTGCGCGCCCTGGGGCGCTTCGGCGTCGTCTCCGCCGTGAGCGCGGCCGCCGCCCCGCTCCGCCTCGCCGTCATGTGGATCGCGCTTCCCTTCCGCGGCCTCACCGGCTACTTCGTCGGACAGTCCGCCGGCCCGCTCCTCATGTCCGGCGCCGCGCTGTTCGACTTCCTCCGCCGCCATCGCGCCGTGCGCTGCGCGCCGTACCTCCGCGAGGACCGCCGCGTCTTCCTCGCCTTCGCCGTCCCGCTCGCGATCTCGGCGCTCGCCGGCAACCTCCGCGGCATGGCGGAGATGATGCCGATGGCGCTCGTGCCGAAGATCGAGTCCGCGGCCTACTACCAGCTCACGCGGTTCACCGAGATCGCGTCCTACCTCGGGCTCTCGCTCGTCTTCGTCCTCTTCCCCGTCGTCTCCGCGCGCCACGAGCGCGGCGAGGACACGCGCCGGCTGCTCCTCCGGACGATGGGCGGCTCGCTGCTGCTCGGGCTTTCCTGCACCGCCGCCCTCGCGCTCTGCGGCCGGACGCTCTTCGAGGCGGTCGGGTTCCTCCGCCCCTACGCGGGCCAGACCGGCTTCCTGCTGCCGCTCGGCGCCATCGCCTCGATCCGGGTCGCCTCGGCGTGCTTCACGACCCACGAGATGGCCTGCTCCCGCTTCCGCTTCCTGCGCTACACGGTCCCGATCTCCCTCGCCGAGGCCGCCGTCCTCGCGATCCTCTTGCGCGCCCCGGGCTTCCACTGGCGCCTTGCGCACATCGTCTGCGCGATGATGGCAGGGGGATTCCTCGGCCTCCTCGGAAACCTTCTCGAGCTCGCCACTACCGGCGGACGGCGCGGGCCATCGCGCGACGGGCGTCGCGATCGACCTCGCGCCGCTTGATCGTCTCGCGCTTGTCGATCTCGTTCTTGCCGCGGCAGACGCCGAGCTCGCACTTGACGCGGCCCCGCTTGAGATACAGCGAGAGCGGCACGATCGTGCAGCCCTTGCGCTCCTCGTGGGCGCGGAGCTTCAGCAGCTCGCGCCGGTGCAGCAGCAGCTTGCGGGCGCGGAGCGAATCGTGGTTGAAGAGGTTGCCGAAGCCGTACGGCGGGATGTTCACGCCGCAGAGCCACGCCTCGCCCGTGTTCTTGTCGATCTGCGCGTAGGCCCCCTGCAGGCCGGCCTGCCCCGCGCGCACGACCTTCACCTCCGTCCCGCGCAGGGCGATCCCCGCCTCGAGGCGCTCCAGGACCTCGTAGTCGTGGAGCGCCTTCCGGTTTCGGGCCACGACGACGGGAGCCCCCGCGGCCGGCTGGTTCTTCTTCTCGGCCATGGAGGGAAGGGTCGGAACCGATGTGCGCGGCTAGCGGTGGCCGAGGCCGCGGCGCTCCAGCGTGTCGAAGTCCACCTGGGAGACCAGCTTGCCCTCGCCGATCTCGCGCAGGACCGTGTCGATCGTCTCCTCGCCGGGGTTGGGCCGGACGAGCGGCCGCAGACCCTGGTTGAGCTGCTTGACGCGGATCGAGCACATGTTCACGAGCACGGGGATGCTCGGGATGCGGTTCTTGGCCTGTTCGAGGAGATCGAAATTCATGGCGGAAGGGTGCTGAACGAAGGACGAAATCGGAAAAACGGGAGGGATTCTAGCAAATTGCGCGGGCCAAGTCAATCCAGCGCCGCATACAGCGGATTCCGCAGGCCCCAGGTGAGGTTCCGCGTCGTGAACGGCGGCTCGTTCTGGATCATCACGACGAGCGAGAGGCGCTCGACGGGGTCGACGAAGCTGTTGGTGCCGAGGGCGCCGTCCCAGCCGTACGTGCCGGGGCTGCACGGGTTGGACGACGGCGCGCCCGCGACCTTGACGTGGTGGAAGAACGCGTAGTTGTTGCCGGGCTGGTCCTGCCAGCCGTAGGTCCTGGCCTGCTCGGCCGAGAGCATGGGGCTCGTCATGAGCCGCAGGCCGGCGGGCGAGAGGAAGCGGTGCCCGCCCCAGGTGCCGCCCGCCTGCAGCATCGCCATGAACCGGCACCAGTCGCCGACCGTGGAGACGAGCCCCGCGCCGCCCGACTCGAACGCCGTCTCGGGGACGTAGTCCGCCAGGCCGATCCGCCGCCCGACCTCGGGCATCGCGCGCGGCGAGCCCTCCTCGCCGGGGACGCAGTGGTAGCAGGTCGCCATGCGCGCGCGCCGCTCCGGCGTCACCGAGAAGCCCGTGTCCGCCATCCCGAGCGGCTCGAAGATCTCCTCGCGGAGCCATTCCCCGAAGCGCCGCCCCGTCGCGACCTCGATCACGGCGCCCATCACGTCGGCGTTGAAGCCGTAGGCCCAGCGCGAGCCGGGGGCGAAGGAGAGCGGGACGGCGCCCATGCGGTCCATCAGCTCGACCGTGCCGGTGTAGACGCCGCGCGCGACCTCGGCGCGCTGTTCGTCGAAGAGGGCGGTGCGCCCGCGGTCGCCCGGGTCCCACTGGCCCTCGTAGGTGATGCCGCTGGTCATGTTCAGGAGGTCGAAGAGGTAGACCGGGCGCCCGCCGGGGCCGATCTCGTGCAGCTCCCGGCCGTCCCACCAGCGCTGGTTGCGGTAGCCGGGGAGGTATTCGTAGAGCGGGGCCCGGAGCGAGATCAGCCCGCGGTCGGCGCACATCGCGGCGGCGACGCCCGTCACGCACTTGGTGGACGAGAACATCCGGAAGACCGTGTCGCGCGCCATCGGGCGCCTCTCCGCCAGGTCGGCCATGCCGGCGGCGGCGTGCCACACCTCGCGGCCGTCGCGCACGACGGCCGCCTGGACGCCGGCGCATTCGCCGCGGTCGACGGCGCGGCGCATCATGTCGGAGAGGACGGAGAGTCGGGAGAGGTTCAGGTCGTGCATGGGGAGGGAGGATCGGGGAATGGGAAAGCGGGGGCGGCGTCCACGGGCGGCAGCCCGTGCGCGAGCCGGACAATCGCCGTCTCGGTGACGCCCCCGCCGGAGACCTCGCCGGCGATGCGGCCCTCGTGCATCACGAGCACGCGGTCGCAGTTGCCGACGATCTCGTCGAGGTCGGAGGAGACGAGCAGCACCGCCATCCCGCGCGCGGCGAGGTCGCGCAGGATCGCGTACAGGTCGGCGCGCGCGCCGACGTCGACGCCCCGCGTCGGCTCGTCGAAGACGAACACGCGCGGGCGCGTCTCGAGCCCCTTGGCGAGGACGACCTTCTGCTGGTTGCCGCCCGAGAGCGAACGGACGGGCGCGGCGGGGTCCTCGCACTTGATGCGGAGCTCGTCGATGCGGCGCCGCACCGCGGCGCGGCGCGCGCGGAAGTCGACGAAGGGCCCGCGCCGGTACGCGGAGAGCGAGGCGAGGGTCGCGTTCTCCTCGACGGAGAAGTCCGGCAGCACGCCCGCTCCCTGCCTGTCCTCGGGCAGGTAGGTGACGCCCGCCGCGAGCGCCTCGTGGACGTCCCGGAAGCGCACCTCGCGCCCGAACAGCCGCAGCGTCCCCGCCGTCCGCCGCGACGCTCCGCAGAGCAGCTCCGCCAGCTCCGTCCGCCCCGCGCCGGCGAGGCCCGCCAGCCCGAGGATCTCGCCCTCCCGCAGCCGGAACGAGACATCGCGCACGCGCCCCCCGTCCGCGAGCCCCACCGCCTCGAGCGCCGGCGGCGCGGCGGGGTCGCCGCGCCACGGAAGCTTCGGGGGGTAGAGGTGGGAGAGCGGGCGCCCCACCATGCACTCGGCGAGCGTGGCGGGGGTGAATTCGGAGGCCGGCCGGCGCGCGACGAGCACGCCGTCGCGCAGGACGGCGACCTCGTCGCAGATCTCCAGCACTTCCGGCAGCTTGTGCGAGACGTAGACCACGGACCCGCCCCCCCTGAAAAGCGAGCGAAGCGTCAGCAGGCGCGGAGAGCGATTCTTTTCCTTTCTCCCCGGACGGGACCCGCCCCCGTGGACGAACGCGCGGATCGTCGCGAAGAGCTCCGCCGTCTCCGCGGCGTCGAGAACCGTCGTCGGCTCGTCGAAGAGCAGCAGCCGCGACCTTTGCAGGAAGGCGCGGGCGATCTCGATCTTCTGCCGGTCGGCGACGCCGAGATCCGCCACGCGGGCGTCGGGCGGGAGCGACGATCCCGTGGCCGAGAGCAGCCACGTCGCTTCGCCCCGCATCGATGCGCGGTCTAGGATCCCGTGCCGGACGATCTCCCGCCCGAGATAGAGGTTCTCGACGACGGTCATGTCCGGCACCAGCGCGAACTCCTGCGGCACGAGGTAGCACGGCCGCCGGCCGTCGCCGCCCGCGTCGATGCGGACCGTCCCGGAGTCCGGCCGCAGGAACCCCGCCACGCAGCGCAGCAGCGTGGACTTGCCCGCGCCGTTCTCGCCGCACAGCCCGAGCACGCGGCCGGGGGCGAGCGAGAGGCTCACGCGGTCCAGCACCCGCACGGGGCCGAAGGACCGGCAGAGCGAATCGATCTCGAGGACGTTCTCCATCGCGGAAGCGGAGCGGGCGCGGCGAGCGCGGCCGGGCGAAACGAAGGGCCGCCGCCGCGACCGGCGCGGCGGCGGCCCGGGGGCGGAGGGAACTACGGCTGCAGCACGAAGTCGATCTTGTCGCCGCCGTGGGCGATCTCCTCCTCGGCCCAGCGGTCGAGGATCTTGCGGCAGGCGCCGTCGGCGACCATCTCCTTGAGCGTCGCCTGCACCTCGTCGCGGAGCGCCTCGTTGCCGAGCTTGAAGCCGACGCCGTACTTCTCGTCCATCAGCGCCTCCTCGAGCGTGGCGTACTGGCCCTCGCCCTTCTCGACGAACCCGCCCGCGACGGCGGAGTCGAGGCCGAGCGCGTCGACCGCGCCGGACTGGAGCATCTGGAAGGCGGTCACGTAGTCGGGGACCTTCTTGAGGTCCTTGAAGGCGAACGCCTCGTCGGCCTTCTTCGCCTCCTCGAGCTTGGCCTCCATGGCCTCGGCGCCCGAGGAGCCGTCCTGCACCGCGACGGCCTTGCCGTTGAGGTCGGCGAAGGACTTGATGCCCGAGTCCGTCTTCACGAGCACGAGCTGCTTGTTCTCGACGTAGGGCTCGGTCCAGGTGTACTTGTCGAGGCGCTCGGGCGACATCGTGAAGCCGTTCCAGATGCAGTCGATCGTGCCGGCGTTGAGCTCCGTGTCCTTCGCGGCCCAGTCGATGGGCTTGGCGACGAACGTCCAGCCCTTGCGCTTGCAGACCTCGCGCGCCAGGTCCAGGTCGAAGCCCTGGAAGGAACCGTCGTCCCCGCGGAAGCCGTAGGGGGGGAAGTCGGCGTCGAACCCGACGGTGAAGGTGCGGGCGCCGGCGGGCGCAGGCAGGGAGGCGGCGTCCGGGGCGGAGTCGCCGGACTGTCCGCAGCCGACGAGGGCAGCGGCGGCGAGAAGGGCGGGAAGCAGGGAGGTTTTCATGGGAGGTCCTTGGGGGTTGCGTGCGGCGGAACGCCCGCCGACGGCCACTGATTATGCCAGAAAGCGCCCCCGGACGCAAGAACCGCGCGCGCCGGCTGCGCGGGGCCTGGACCTTCCCCACTTTTTGGCGCCGCGCCGTCGCGGAGGCCCGCAAACCG